>NZ_JBHYIO010000045.1:0-87808 GCF_042740095.1 Nonomuraea sp. NPDC059023
TGGCCGCCCAGGTGGAAGAAGTCGTCCAGCGCGACCACCGAGGGCACGGCGAGCACGTCGGCGAAGATCTCCGCCATCCGGGTCTCGACCGGCCCCCGCGGCTCCCGGCGCAGCGCCGTGGCCGCACGGCGGGTGGCCACGGAGCGCGCCCGGGAGGCGGAGCCGTGTGACGACAGGCCAGGCTCGCCCGGGGGGAGGCCCGGGTCGCCCGGGGGGAGGTCCGGGTCGTCTGGGGGGAGGTCCAGTTCGGCCAGGCGCAGGCCGGGCTCCGCGGCCACCTGTTCCAGCAGCGCGGCCAGCGCCGCGGCCAGGGCCTCGCCGGGCAGTCCTTCCCGGTACTCGACCAGCACGTCGATCTCCTCGGCCGTCTCGGTGAAGGCGAAGGCGAGGTCGAACTTGGCCTCCTGCCCGGTGTCCGGCTCCTCCACGGCGAGCGCGGTCTCCAGGGCGTGCTGATAGGCGATCATGATCTGGAAGAGCGGGTGCCGTCCCGGCGCGCGTTCCGGATTGACGGCCTCGACGACCAGGTCGAACGGCACGTCGGCATGGTCGAAGGCGGCCAGGTCGCTCTCCCGCACCCGCTCCAGCAGCTCCAGGAACGAAGGGTCGCCGTCGAGGTCGGCCCGCAACACCACCGTGTTCACGAAAAATCCGACCAAGTCCGCCAGGGCCTCGTCCGACCGGCCCGCCACCGGCGTGCCCAGCGGGATGTCCGTCCCGGCACCGAGCCGCGCCAGCAGGGAAGCCACCGCCGCGTGCACCACCATGAACGTGGTCACTCCGGCCCGCCGCGCCAGCCCCCGCAGCCCGCCCGCGCCGAGCCGGAAGCCCACCGACCCACCGTCACCGGCCGAGTGCGGCAGTGCGATCTCCTCGGGCATCCCGTCCAGCGCCCGCCGCCAGAACGCGAGACCACGTCCCAGCATCCCGTCCGGATCGCCGGGCGCCCCTAGCGCCCGCCGTTCCCAGAGCGCGTAGTCCGCGTACTGCACGGGCAGCGGCGCGAACTCCGGCGCACGCCCGGCGAGCCGCGCCTCATAAGCAAAGGAGAGATCGCGCAGCAGCGGCCCCATCGACCACTCGTCGGCGGCGATGTGGTGCAGCACCAGCAGCACCTCACCATCGGCAGGCAAGCAGGCCCGGATCGGCAGCTCAGCGGCCAGGTCGAAGGGCGCGCCGGGGTCCACCTCCCCCACGGCGAACCGCCGCAGCGCCTCCCGCACCCCCAGCACCACCTGGTACGGCTCGCCGTCCCGCTCCCCGATCACCGTCCGCAGCACCTCGTGCCTGGCCACCAGGTCCCGCAGCGCCTCCAGCGTGGCCGGGGCGTCGCCCAGCCGTACCCGGATCGGAATGTTGTAGGCCGCGGAGGCCCCTTCCATCCGCTGCAGGAACCACAGCCGCCGTTGCGCCGACGACAACGGCACCGGCGACGGCCGGGTGGCGGGGACGAGCGCGGGGCGGGCGCCCGCGGTGCCGAGGTGCTGGAGCGTGGCGGCCAGCGCGGCGGGCGTGGAGGCGCCGAACAGCGTCCCCAGCGGCAGCTCGGTGCCGAAGCGGGCGCGGATCCTGGCGGCCAGCCGTACCGCGAGCAGGGAGTGGCCGCCCAGGTGGAAGAAGTCGTCGTCGATGCCCACGCGCGCCGGCCCGAGCAGGTCGGCGAAGATC
Organism: Nonomuraea sp. NPDC059023; assembly: GCF_042740095.1. NCBI lineage: Bacteria > Bacillati > Actinomycetota > Actinomycetes > Streptosporangiales > Streptosporangiaceae > Nonomuraea > Nonomuraea sp. NPDC059023. The sequence goes on from NZ_JBHYIO010000045.1 coordinate 1,669, forward strand.
TCGCACAGCGCCCGCTCGGCGGCCGTGCGCGGAGCGCGCGCGGCCACGGCGGCGCCGCCGGACGGGGCCGGCAGGGCCTTGCGGTCCACCTTGCCGTTGACCATGAGCGGGAGCGCGGGCAGCGTGACGTAGGCGGCGGGGACCATGTGGGCGGGCAGCCGGGCGGCCACGTGGGCCCGCAGCTCCGCCGGGTCGTCCCGGGCGCCGGTGACATAGGCGACCAGGCGGGTGTCGCCGGGGGCGTACTCGTGCGCGGTGACGACGGCCTCGCGCACGCCGGGGCAGGACAGCAGGGCCGACTCCACCTCGCCCGGCTCGATGCGGAACCCGCGGATCTTGATCTGGCCGTCGGCCCGTCCGCCGAACTCCACGGCCCCGTCGTGCCGCCAGCGGGCCAGGTCGCCGGTGCGGTACATGCGCTCGCCCGGCTTGCCGAACGGGTCGGGCACGAACCGCTCGGACGTCAGCCCCGGCCGGTCGAGGTAGCCGCGGGCGAGACCGGCTCCGCCCACGTACAGCTCGCCGGTGACGCCGGGAGGCGCCGGGCGCAGCCGCTCGTCCAGGATGTAGACGCGTTTGCCCACGTCTGGGCGGCCGATGGGGACGCTGGTCAGGTTCTCCAGGTCTCCCGCCGCCTCCCAGAGCGTGGAGTTGACCATGGCCTCGGTGGGGCCGTAGGCGTCGAAGAGGCGGTGCCGGTCCGTCCAGCGGCGGACGAGTTCGGGGGTCACGGTCTCGGTGCCGACCAGCAGCGTCGAGCCCTCGGGCAGCAGGCAGTCCGGGGGCAGTGCCGACAGCAGCGCGGGCGGCAGGGCCAGGTGGGTGACGCGGTGCTCGTTGACGTAGCCGGTCAGCTCGGGCCCGGCCACGCGCCGTTCGGCGGGCACGATGACCAGCGTGGCGCCGGTGCACAACGACATGGTCATCTCCCAGAACGCCACGTCGAAGCTGATCGAGGCGAACTGCAGCACCCGGCTGCCCGGCCCGACGCCGAAGCGTTCGACGGCGGTGGCGACGAGCTGCCGCACACCCGCGTGCTCCAGCACGACGCCCTTGGGCCGCCCGGTGGAGCCCGAGGTGAAGATCACGTACGCGGGGTTGTGCGGCAGCGGCGGCACGGGCGTGCCGGACCCGTCCTCGCCGGGATGCACGACCGGCACCGGCCCTTCCGGCAGGCTGTCCGGGGTGGCCAGCACCAGCACGGGCGCGGCGTCCTGGAGCATCATGGCGATCCGCTCGGCCGGATAGGCCGTGTCGATCGGCAGGTACGCGGCTCCCGCCTTGGCGATGGCCAGCACCCCGGCGACCTGGCCGATCCCGCGAGGCAGCGCGAGCGCGACCACCCGTTCGGGACCGGCGCCCCGGGCGGCCAGCGTATCGGCGAGCCGGTCGGTGAGCGCGTCGAGCTCGGCGTAGGTGAGCGAGTCGTCCGCGCAGACGACGGCGACGGCGTCCGGGGTGGCGGCGGCCTGGGCGCGGAACAGTTCGGGCACGGTGGCGGGCGGGCCATCGGCGGCCTCGCCGTCCCCCGTGGCCAGCACCTCGCGCAGTTCGTCGTCGGACATGAGCTCCAGGTCGCCGAGCCGGGTGGCGGGGTCGTCGGCGACCTGGGCGAGCAGCCTGGTGAGGTATCCGGCCAGGCGGCGCACGGTGTCCTCGCGGAACAGCCCGGTGCGGTACTCGATCAGCCCGGCCAGGCCGCCGTCCGTCTCGGTGAAGGCGAAGGTGAGCGGGAACTTGGCGCTCGCGTGTCCGACCGGCTCCTCGGTGACCGTGATCCCGGGCAGGCGCAGCCGCGCGGACTCGCCGCTCTGGTGGGCGACCATGACCTCGAACAGGTCCCTGCCGGAGGCGTTGACGGCCTCGACGACCTGGTCGAAGGGGGTGTCGGCATGGTCGAAGGCGGCCAGGTCACTCTCTCGCACCCGCTCCAGCAACGCCAGGAAGGTCGGGTCGCCGTCGAGGTCGGCCCGCAACACCACCGTGTTCACGAAAAATCCGACCAAGTCCGCCAGGGCCTCGTCCGACCGGCCCGCCACCGGGGTACCGAGCGGGATGTCCGTCCCGGCACCGAGCCGCGCCAGCAGGGAAGCCACCGCCGCGTGCACCACCATGAAGGCGGTGGCGCCGGCCCGCCGCGCCAGGGCGGCCAGCCCGTCGCGTACCCCGGCGGGCACCGCGAACTCCACCGTGCCGCCCCGCCGGTCGCCGGCCCGCGGCCGGTCGGTGGGCAGTTCGACGCGGTCGGGCAGCCCGGCCAGCGCCTGGGTCCAGAAGTCCAGGTCGACGGGGCGGTCCGCCTGCCAGAGCGCGTAGTCGGCGTACTGCACCGTCAGCGGCGCGAACTCCGGCTCGTTCCCCTCCAGCCGCGCCGCGTAGGCCAGCGACAGATCGTCCAGCAGCGGCCCCATCGACCACTCGTCCCCGGCGATGTGGTGCAGCACCAGCAGCAGCACGTGCTCGTCCGGCCCGTCCGCGCGCAGCCACGCCCGGATCGGCAGCTCTGCGGCCAGGTCGAAGGCATGGCCGGGATCGCCCGCCCCGTCGAGCACCGCGAACGGCGCCGCGTCGAGTATCACCTGGTACGGCAGGCCGTCCTCCTCGCCGACCAGCGTGCGCAGCGCCTCGTGCCTGGCCACCACGTCGCCCAGCGCCTCCCGGAGCGCCCCGGCCCGGAGCGGCCCGCGCAGGCGTAGCGAGATCGGGATGTTGTAGGTGTCGGACGGCCCTTCCAGCCGGTGCAGGAACCACAACCGGCGCTGCGCGTGCGACAGCGGCACCCGTTCCGGCCTGACCGCGGGCACCGGCCCCGGGTCGCGGGCGGCGACGAGCCGCCCGGCCAGCCCGGCGGCGGTCGGATGCCGGAAGACCTCCCGTAGCGCGACCTCGGCGCCGAGCGCCGCCCTGATCCGGCTCACCAGCTTGACCGCGAGCAGGGAGTGGCCGCCGAGCCGGAAGAAGTCGTCGTGCGCGCCCACGTGGGGCACGTCGAGCACCTCGGCGAACAGGCGGGCGAGGGTCCGCGCCTCAGGGGTGTCCGGCGCCTCGCCGCCGCCGGGGACGGCCGCGGGGAGCGCGGCGGAGTCCATGGCCGTGACCGCGAGCTCGCCGATCGGCCGATCGGGCGCGGCCACGACCTGCTCCAGCACGTTCGCCAGCCGCTCGGCCAGTCCGTGGGCGGTGGCGGCGCCGAACACGTCGGCGCGGTACTCGACCTGCCCGGCCAGTCCGTCGCCGGTCTCGGTGAAGGCGAAGGTGAGGTCGAACTTGGCGACGTCCAGCCCGATGTCCCGGGCGGTGGTCTCGGCGGCGTGCTGGTAGGCGATCATGACCTGGAAGAGCGGGTGCCGTCCCTGGGCGCGTTCCGGTCTGACGGCCTCGACGACCAGGTCGAACGGCACGTCGGCATGGTCGAAGGCGGCCAGGTCGCTCTCCCGCACCCGTTCCAGGAGTTCCAGGAAGGTCGGGTCGCCGCCGGTGTCGGCCCGCAAAACCACCGTGTTCACGAAAAATCCGACCAAATCGGCTAGGGCTTCGTCCGGCCGGCCCGCCACCGGCGTACCCAGCGCAATATCGGTGCCCGACCCCAGCCGGGTCAGCAACGCCGCCACCGCCGCGTGCACCACCATGAACGTGGTCACACCGGCCCGCCGCGCCAGCGCGTCCAGGCCGTCGGCGTCGAGGCGGAAGTCCACGCTTCCTCCCCGCCACGACATCTCCGCGGGCCAGGGCCGGTCCACCGGCAGCTCGATCGCCGCCGGCGCGCCGTCGAGCGCGTGCCGCCAGTAGGCGAGCTGCCGCGCGAGCGGGCTGGCCGGGTCGTCGGCCGCGCCCAGCCAGCGCCGCTGCCACAACGCGTAGTCGGCGTACTGCACCGGCAGCGGCACGAACTCAGGCGCGTTTCCCGCCAGCCGCGCCGCGTACGCGAGCGACAGATCGTCCAGCAGCGGGCGCATCGACCACTCGTCCCCGGCGATGTGGTGCAGCACCAGCAGCAGCCGCCGCCCGTCCGCCCAGGCCCGGATCGGCAGGTCCGCCGCCAGGTCGAAGGGCGCCGCGGGATCGCCCTCCCCGTCCCGCACGGCCAGCCGCCGCAGTGCCTCGGCGCAGTCCAGGATCACCTGGTACGGCTCGCCGTCCGCCTGCCCGATCACCGTGCGCAGCGCCTCGTGCCTGGCCACCACGTCCCCGAGCGCCGCGCGCATGGGGCCGGGCTCGATCGGGTCGTCCAGCATCAGGGTCGCCGGCATGGCGTAGGTGGCCGACGGGCCTTCCAGCTGCTGCTGGAACCACAGGCGGCGCTGGGCGTGCGACAGCGGCAGCCGTTCCGGACGATCCAGCGCGACCAGCGCGGGACGCTCGCCCGACGGCCCCAGCCGGCCCGCGAGCCCGGCCACGGTCGGCGCGTCGAACACCGCGCGCACCCGCACCGTGGCGCCCAGCTCGGCCCGAATCCTGCTGACCAGGCGGGCGGCCAGCAGCGAGTGCCCGCCCAGCGCGAAGAAGTCGTCATCGACCCCGGCCCGATCGAGGCCGAGCACGTCGGCGAACAGCTCGCACAGCCGCCGCTCGACGGCGTCCCTGGGCTCGCGCCCCGCCGCCGTCGCGGACCCGCCGGGCGCCGGGAGCGCCTGCCGGTCCACCTTGCCGTTGGGCAGCAGGGGCAGCCCGTCCAGGAGCACGAAGGCGGCGGGCACCATGTACGCGGGCAGCCGCGCCTCCAGATGGCCGCGCAGCTCCCGCTCGTCCACGCCGTCGCGGGCGGGCACCGCGTAGGCCACGAGGCGGCGCTCGCCCGGCCGGTCCCGCCGGACCGTCACCACGGCGTGGGCCAGCCCGGGGTGCCCGGCCAGGACGGACTCCACCTCGCCCGGCTCCACCCGGAACCCGCGGATCTTCACCTGGTCGTCGGCCCGTCCGGCGAACTCCAGCACGCCGTCCTCCCGCCAGCGGGCCAGGTCGCCCGTGCGGTACATGCGCTCTCCGCGCGGCCCGAACGGGCAGGGCACGAAGCGTTCCGCGGTGAGCCCGGCCCGGCCGAGGTAGCCGCGGGCCAGCCCGGCGCCCGCCACGTACAGCTCGCCCGTCACCCCGGCGGGCACCGGCCGCAGCCGGGCGTCGAGCACGTACACGCGGTGACCGGCGACGGGCGCGGCGCTGCCGTCCTCGCGCCGCTGGTAGGCGTCGACCGCGCACTCGGTCGGGCCGTAGAGGTCGCGGGCGACGAGGCCGGGGGTCGCGCGCAGGCGGCGCCACAGCGGCTCGGCGACGGCCTCGCCGCCGACGGCCACGACGGCGGGCCGGTGGCGTCCCTCGCCGAACAGCCCGGCGGCCAGCAGCGGCGGCAGGTAGGAGGGGGTGACGTCGACGTAGTCGAGGCGGGCGCGCGCGGTGTAGGCGGCGAGCAGCTCGGGGTCCTGGCAGGTCTCCTCGTCCAGGACGTGCAGTTCGTGACCGGCCAGCATCCACAGCAGCGGGTCGAGGGAGGCGTCGAACGAGAACGACGCCGCGTGTCCCACCCGCAGCCGCCGCCCGCCCACCGCCGCCTCGGCGCGGGCGATGGCGTCGCCGCGGTGCGACTCCAGCAGGTTGGCGACGGCGGCGTTCGGCACGCTCACGCCCTTGGGCGTCCCGGTGGAGCCGGAGGTGTAGATGACATAGGCCGGATGCGCGGGCAGGCACGGCCGGACCGGCACCACCGGATCCTGGCCGGGGCCGGCGGTGAGGTCCGGCGGGTCGGTGATCACCAGCGCGGGGCGGGCGTCGGACAGCATGTGGGCGAGGCGGTCGGCGGGATAGCGCGGGTCGAGCGGCAGGTACGCGGCGCCCGCCCGCCAGACGCCCAGCACGGCCGCGACCATCCCGATGCCACGCGGCAACTGCAGGGCGACCACGTCCTCGGCGCCGATGCCGCGGGCGGCCAGCGTTCCGGCCAGCCGGTTGGCGGCGGCGTCCAGTTCGGCGAAGGTGAGGGCGGCGCCGTCCGGGCCGACGACCGCGACCGCGCCGGGGGTGGCGCCGACCTGAGCGCGGAACACCTCGGCGAGCGTCGCCGGCGGCGCGGCCGGGCGGGTGCCGGACCAGGTGGTGAGGATCGTGGCGCGTTCGGCGGCGGGGAGCAGGTCGAGTTCGCCCACGGGCCGGTCGGGGTCCTCGGCCATCCGGGTCAGGGCCTGGACGAAGTAGCCCATGATCCGCTCGATCGCCGCGGGCTCGAAGGCGTCCTCGCGGTAGGACAGCTCGACGCGCAGCCGTTCGCCGGGGCGCACGCAGACCGTGAGCGGGTAGTGCGTGGCGTCGCGCTCGGCGGCGGCGGCGACCACCAGGCCCCGCGCGCCGCCGAGCCCGCCGGTCGGGTGGTTCTCGAACAGCAGCAACGTGTCGAACAGCCCGCCCGCCTGGATCTCGGCGAGGCTCACGTGGAACAGCCCGTTCAGCGCCGCCTGCCCGGCCCTGAGCCCGGACAGCTGCTCGCCGGCCGGGGCGTCCGGCCGCAGCCGTACCCGGACCGGGACCGTGTTGATGAACAGTCCCGTCATCCGGTCCACGCCGGGCAGCTCGGGCGGGCGGCCGGAGACGGTGGTGCCGAACACCACGTCGTCGCGGCCGGTCAGCGTGCCCAGCACGAGCGCCCAGGCGGTCTGCGCGACCATGTTCAGCGTGCCCGCGCGCTCGCGGGCCAGCGTGCCGAGCCGCGCGGTCAGGTCCGCGGGCAGCTCGGTGACCAGCTCCCGCACCGCTCCGCCGCTCCTGCCCCCCGCGAGGTGGGTGGGGCCGGGCAGGCCGTTCAGGTGCTCGCGCCAGGCCGTGATCGCCGCCTGCCGGTCCTGCGCGGCCAGCCAGGTCAGATAGTCGCGGTACGGCACGGCCGCCGGTGGCTCGGCGCCGCCGTACAGGTCGATGAGCTCGCGCAGCAGCAGGGTCAGGGACCAGCCGTCGAGCAGCAGGTGGTGGTTGGTGACCAGCAGGCGGTGCCGTTCCGGCGCCAGCCGCAGCAGGACGAAGCGCAGCAGCGGCGGCGCGGTCAGGTCGAAGCGCGCGGCCCGCTCGCGGGCGCTGACCAGCTCCGCCTCGGACTCCGGCCGTCCGGTCAGGTCCTCCTCGCGCCACGGCACGGCGGCCGTGGCGGCGATCACCTGGACGGGCTCGCCGTTCCTGCGGTGGGTGAAGGCGGCGCGCAGGTTGTCGTGCCTGCGCACCAGCTCCTCGGCCGCCTGCCGCAGCGCGGCGGCGTCGAGCGGGCCGCGCAGGTCAAGGGCGGTGTGCACGACGTACGGGTCGGCCTCGTCGCCCAGGGCGTGGAAGAGCAGGCCTTCCTGCAGAGGGGTCAGTGGCCAGACGTCCTGGACACGGCTCAACGGAGCATCTCCTCGAAGTCGTGAAGTTCGTCCTGGCCGAGGGTGACCAGGGGTTCCGGGCGGGCCAGCCCGCCGAGCGCGGCGAACCAGCTCGCGGCCAGCTCGCGCACCGCCCGCTCGTCCATGGACGCCCAGGTGAACGTGGCGTCCAGGCGCGGGCCCGCGGGCGTCTCCACCACGGCGGCGTCGATCGTCAGCTCGTGGGCGGGCCGCAGGCCCTCGTCGGCGGCGTCGGCCAGCGCGCCGGGCTCGGTGATCATGGCCCAGCCGGCGGCGGACTCGGTGAAGCGGCCCAGGTAGTTGACGCAGATCGCGGGGTGCGGCAGGCCGTCCAGCTCGGGGGAACGGTTCAGGTGGCGCAGGAGGCCGTACCCGATGCCCTTGCGCGGCACGGCGGCCAGCTGCTCGGTGACCCGCGCCAGCGTACGGCCCGCCGTGGGCCCGCCCGCCACGAGGTCGTCCCAGGCGGGGCGGCCCGGGTCGAGCCGGACCGGGAACATGCTGGTGAACCAGCCGACGGTGCGCGAGAGGTCGGCGTGCTCGTCCTCACGCCCGTGCCCCTCCAGCTCCAGCAGTACGGCGCCGCCGTCCCCGGCCCGCGCCAGCGCTGCCGCGAGGCCGGTGAGCAGGAGCTCGGCGGTACCCGTCCGCCCCAGATCGGCCTCCAGCGTGAGCGTCAGCCGTCCCGCGCTCCCGCGCGTGCCGGGTGCGTCCGGTGCCGTGCCGGTGAGTGTCGTGATCCAGTGGGGCAGTTCGTCCGGGCGGCCGTGCTCGGGCAGATTCGTGGCCCAGCGCCGGAAGGATCCGGATCTGGGCAGGGTCGCGCCGTCGTAGGCGCGGGCGAGGTCTTCGGCCAGGATGCGCCAGGAGACGCCGTCGATCACCAGGTGGTGGGCGACCAGGCGCAGGACGCGTGCCTGCGGCGACCACACGGCCTGGAGCATCACGCCCTCACGGGGGGCCAGCCGCTTCCTGGCCGCCTCCGCGTCCCCGGCCAGGTCGTCCCCTTCCCCGGCCAGGTCGTCCGCTTTCCCGGCCAGGTTGTCCGCTTTCCCGGTGGCGCGGCGCAGGATCGTGCTCGCCCGGACGGTTCCGGGGGGCGGTACCTCCAGGTGATCGTCCACCAGGCGGGCACGCAGCAGGTCGTGGTGGTCGAGAACGGCCTGCAGGGCCCCGGTGAGACGGCCGGCGTCCACGTCGGCGGGCAGGCGCAGGGCCACCGACTGGCTGAACCCGTCGATGGGCCCGCCGCGCTCCAGGAGCCTGCGCATGATCGGGGTGGCCGGGACGGTGCCGAGGGCCTGCTCGGGAGGTTCCTCGACGACGCCCGCGCGGGCCGCGGCGGCCAGCGCGCGTACGGTGCCGAGCTCCAGCACCTGACCGGCCGTCAGCGCCAGGTTCTCCAGGCGGGCCCGGCCGACCAGGCTCAGCGCCAGGATGCTGTCCCCGCCCAGCCGGAAGAAGTCGTCACCGGCGCCCACCTCGGGCAGCCCGAGCACCTCGGCGAACAACCTGGCCAGCGTGCGCTCGGCCGCGGTGGCGGGGGCTTCGCCGCCGGTCTCGCGTTGGGGCTCGGGCAGGGCGGCGCGGTCGAGCTTGCCGTTCACGGTCACGGGCAGCTCCGCGATGGCGACGAACGCCGACGGCACGAGGTGAGCGGGCAACCGCTCCGCCAGAAACTCCCGCCAAAGCTCGATATTTCCCGAAAAACCGGCCTCTGGGACGACATAGGCGACCAGTTGAACGCCACCGGGAGCCGTGCGGGGGACCACCACGGCGTGGCGGACACCCGGGCACTCGGCCAGCACCGTGGCGATCTCGCCGGGCTCCACCCGGAACCCCCGGATCTTCACCTGATCGTCGGTCCGCCCCAGGTACTCGATCGCGCCGTCGTCCCGCAACCGCGCCAGATCACCGGTCCGGTACATGCGGCCGGGCCCGAACGGGTCGGGCACGAACCGTTCGGCGGTCAGCCCAGGACGCCCCAGATAGCCGCGCGCCAGTTGCACACCGGCGATGTACAGCTCCCCTTCCGAGCCTTCCGCGGCCGGGCGCAGATCCGGGTCGAGGATGCGGATCGCGGTGTTCCAAACAGGCCGCCCGATCGGCACCGGGCCCGCCGCACCAGGCCGGCAGGCCCACGAGGTGACGTCCACCGCCGCCTCCGTGGGCCCGTACAGGTTGTGCAGCCGGTCGCCGAGCACCCGGTGGAACTCGGCCGCCAGGTCGGCGGGCAGTTCCTCGCCGCTGCAGACGACCCGCCGCAGCGAGACGCACTCCCGCGCCCCCGGCTCGGCCAGGAACGCCCGCAGCATGGACGGCACGAAGTGCACCGTGGTGATCCGCTCGCGCCGGATGAGCGCCGCCAGGTACGCCGGATCGCGATGCCCGCCGGGATCGGCCAGGACCAGCGTGGCCCCGGCGATCAGCGGCCAGAAGAACTCCCACACCGACACGTCGAAGCTGGAGGGCGTCTTCTGCAGGACGCGGTCGTCCGGCTTCAGCCCGTACTCGTCCTGCATCCAGAGCAGCCGGTTGACGATCGCCTCGTGCGTGATCACCGTGCCCTTGGGCCGCCCGGTCGAGCCGGAGGTGTAGATCACGTAGGCGGGGTTGCGCGGGTCCGTCCGCACGCCGGGCGCCGCCGTACCGGCGGAAAGGTCCACGTCAGAGGGGCGCAGCGTCACGACGGGGCGGGCGTCGGCGAGCATGAACTCCACCCGGTGCGCCGGATACTCCGGATCCACCGGCAGGTACGCGGCGCCCGTCTTCAGCACGGCCACCAGCGCCACCACGAGTTCGAGCGAGCGCGGCAGCGACACCGCGACGATCCGCTCCGGCCCCGCTCCGCGCGCCGCCAGCCGGGCCGCCAGCGCGCTCGCCGCCCGGTCCAGCTCGGCGTAGGTGAGCGAGGCGGGCCCGTGGCGCACGGCCTCCGTACCGGGAGCGGCCGCGATCCGGCTCTCGATGAGTTCCAGCAGCGAGTCGGTCACCGGGCCGGCTCCTCCACCTCGGACCGGGCGTGGGCGCGCAGCGACCGAAGGATCTCCCCCGCCCGCACGGCCGTGGTCGACAGCAGCGTGGAGGTGATGCCGTGCGTGTGCTCGGTCGCGCCCTGCAGGTAGATGCCGCAGCGCAGCTCGGGCGCGGTCTCCACGCGGTGGTCGCGGCCCACCCTGAGCCCGCCGTCCTCCTCGCGCAGGCAGTACTCGCCCGCCGCGCCGAGCAGGTCAAGCGGGTCGGTCGGCCGGTAGCCGGTGGCGTACACGACGGCGTCGGCGCGCAGCGTCTCGGCCTCGCCCGTGACCAGCGACCGCACGCCGACCGACACCCCGGAGCGGTGGGTCTCCAGGCCGGCGGCCCGGCACATGTTCAGGATCCGCAGCCGCGGGCGGCCGGCGACCTTCTCCTGGTAGATGCGCCGGTAGAGCTCCTGCAGCAGGTCGAGGTCGACGACGGAGTAGTTCGTGTTGCCGTGGTAGTCCAGCAGCATGCGCTTGACGTCGCCGGGCGCCTCGAAGAAGTGGTCGACGGCGGCCGGGTCGAAGATCGCGTTGGCGAAGGGGCTGTCGTCGGCGGGGCTGTAGCCGTACCGGGAGAAGACCGCGCAGATCTCGGCGGAGGGGAAGCGGCTGTGCAGGTGCTCGACGACCTCGGCCGCGCTCTGCCCGGCCCCCACGACCACGAACCTGCGCGGGTACGGCTCGGCGAACCCCTCCAGCCGGCTCAGCAGTTCCTGGCTGTGCCAGACCCGGTCACCGGCGATGACGCCCTCGGGCAGGACCGGCCGCAGCCCGGCGGCGATGGCGACGCTGCGCGCGCGGTGGGTGACCAACTCGCCGTCGGCCCGGCTGACGATGTCGAGGCAGCGCGCCACGCCGTCGCGGACGACCGGGTCGACGGTGATGACCTCGGTCCCGTAGCGGGCGACGTGCTCGAAGCGGCCGGCCACCCACTCCAGGTAGTCGTGGAACTCGAGCCGGGTCGGGTACATGGTCTTCTGGTTGATGAACTCGGCCAGCCGGCCCTTGTCGTGCAGATATCCGACGAAGCTGTGGGGGCTGGCCGGGTTGCGCATCGTGACCAGGTCTTTCAGGAACGACACCTGCATGGTGGCGCCGTCGATGAGCATGCCGCGGTGCCAGCCGAAGGACTCCTGCTTCTCGAGGAAGATCGCGTCGAGGCCCGCGCCCTCCGGCTCGTTCAGGGCGATGGCCAGGGCCAGGTTGGAGGGGCCGAAACCGATCCCCACCAGGTCGTGGACCGAGTTCACCATGTGGGGAGATCCCCCTCGTCGCGCGGGCGGACCATGAGAGCGGCGATCTTGTGCGGCATCGTGACCTCGCCGGCGCGCTGGAACCCGGCGGCGGTGAAGGCGCGGATGGAGGCCGTGTTGAGGATGTTCGGCTCGGCGACCACGCGGGTGCAGGAGTCGTCGGCGGCCAGCAGGCCGTCGGCGACGGTACGCAGCAGGTCGCGGCCGAGGCCCCTGCCGATGTTGCCCGGAGCGCCGATGGCGATGTGTACGCCGAGGTCGCCGGGGCGGTGGGGGTAGAGCGGGGCGAGGCGGTCGCGCGCGACCCGGTAGATCTCCAGGTAGGCGACCGGGTCGCCGCTGAGATGGGCCAGGCAGGGGCGGGAGTGATCGCCGCCGAGCTGTCTGGCGAGTTCCGCGCTCCAGCGCTCGAGCGGCCAGGCCTGGTCCCAGGCGGTGGCCACGTGCGGCTCGTTCATCCACGTGTGGACGATCTCGGCGTCACCCGCTTGTGGATCCACCGGGGTGACCTGCCATCTGACGCCCGTCACGGGCAGCGGCGGCGGCCCTATGAGGTCCTTCAGCACGCTTACCACTCCAAAGGTTAGGCTCGCCTTACTGAACTTAGGCAAGGCATGCCTAAATAAACATCAGTTGCGAAGCCTGTCAACGACGGAAAAATCACGTGTGAAGCCCCTAGACAGGCCATATCCCACCTGACATGGACAATCGCCATCGCAGGGGCCGTTAAGGCCGCGTTTCGGCCCGTCCGGAACATGTGGACGGCGCCGCCGGGGTCTCCGGGCGGCGCCGCCGTACAGCTGAGTGATCATGCGCGGACGAGAGCGTCCTCGTAGACCCGCAGGAGCTCCTGGCCGATGCGTTCCCACGAGTAGCGGGAGCGGACGCGGTCGGCGCCCGCGTAGCCGAGGGCGGTGCGCAGCGTGATGTCCGTCAGCAGCGTGCGGGCCAGCCGCGCGGTACGGGCGGGGCGGTCCGGCGGGACCAGCATGCCGGTGACGCCGTCCACCACCGAGTCGAGGTGGGCGCCGACGGCCGAGGCGATCACCGGGACGCCGCAGGCCATGGCCTCCAGGGCGACGACGCCGCTGGGCGCCTCGCGCGGCAGCGTGATCACCGCGTCGGCGCTGCGCATCAGGCGCGGCACCTGCGCGCGCGGCACCCGGCCGAGCAGGCGTACGCGGTCGCCGACCCCCAGGTTGGCGGCCAGGTCGGTCAGGCGGCGCGCCTCGCGGTCGGTGTCCAGGTCGGCGGGGTCGGGGCCGCCGGCGATGACGAGTTCGACGTCGGGGATCGCGCTCAGCGCGCGCACGGCCGTGTGGGCGCCCATGCCGGGCGTGAGCGAGCCGACGTGCAGGATGCGCTTGCGGGTGCCGCGGGCGGCGACCGCGCCCAGGCGGCGGAACCTGCTGACGTCGACGCCCGCGGGGATCACCGCGATGCTGCGGCGCGGCACGCCCAGCCGGATGAGCGCCGACTCCTCGTCGCCGGAACCGGCGATGACGGCGCTGGCGCGGCGGCCGAGCGCCTGCTCCAGCTTCAGGTGCGTGGTTTCGGACGGATGCAGCGTCTGCGTCACCGGCACGCCCAGTCCTTCGGAGCCGGCCACGGCGGCCAGGCCCGTCGTCCAGGAGTGGGCGTGGATGACGTCGGGCCGCTCGGCGCTCCACCTGCGCATCAGGTAGCGGCCGAGCTCGGGCAGATAGGAGACGACGTCGTCGGCGGGCAGGTCACGGGCCGGCCCGGCGTCGATGTGCTCAATGGTGACGCCCTGCGTGAGCCGGGTGCGCTGCTTGGGCTCGGCGCTGGTGCGGCGGCTGTAGATGGTGACCCGGTGGTCGTGTCCGAGCTCACGGGCGGCGGCGAGAAGATGACGACGCTGGTTGCCGGTGGTCGAAGCGACAATGGCGATATTCATGGCACACCTCAGCGATAGCGCGTTCAAGGTGTGCCTGCGTCTTAGGCACGCGATCTACGCCCCTATGTCTACCCTGTTTCGCCCCGATCGCAAACCTATGCAGGTCGGAAGGCCAGGATCACGATCTCGTCCCACACCTGGCCGCCGGAGAAGGCGTGCCGGTCGTCCTCGATCGCCTTGGCCACCGTCGCGGGCGGGCGGCCCGCGTGCCGGCCGAGCACGTCGGCCAGCCGTTCCTCCCCGTACGGCTCGCCGCGCTCGTTCCTGGAGGAGACCAGCCCGTCGGAGTAGAGCACCAGCGTCTGCCCCGAGGCCAGCGTCAGCTCCTCGCTCGCGGTCTCCGCCACAGGCGCGATGCCCAGCGGCACCCCGCCCCCCGAGACGAAGCGGACCGAGCCGTCGGCCGAGACCAGCGCCGCCGGGTGGTGACCCGCCGAGGACAGGGTCAGGCGGCGGCCGTTCACGAAACCGGCCAGCGCCATCACGAACATCCCGCCACCCTGCGCCACCATGGCCTCGTTGACCCGCCTGACCACCTGGTCGGGGTCCTTCTCCCACACGCTGAGCACGCGCAGCCCGCCCTTGACCATGGCGCTGACCGACGCGGCCTCCTCACCCTTGCCCGCCGCGCCGCCGAGCGCGAAGCCCCAGCCGGTGGAGACCGGGAAGACGTCGTAGAACTCGGCGCCGACCGAGGCGCCCTGGTGGTAGATCGCCGCCGCCTCGAAGCCGGGCGTCTCGGGGATCGTGCGCGGCACCACGCTCGCGGTGAGCGCGTCGGCCGCCCGCGAACTGCTCTGGAAGCTGCGCTGGGCGCGCACGGCCAGCCCGAGCTGGACGCCGACCTGCTCCATCAGGCCGAGGTCGCCGAGCGTGAACGGTGCCCGGTTGTGCGTCCTGACCAGCGTCAGCGCCCCCTCCCCCGGGCCGATCGGCACGCACATCACCGACACGGCGCCCATCGCCGTCAGCAGCGGCCCGCCGGCGTACGTGCCGAGCACCGCCTCGTCGTCGACCATCTCGTGCAGGACGCCGGTCGCCTGCTCCATCACCTGGGCCACCAGCGGACCGGCCAGCGGGTCGGCGCGTTCCACCTCCCGGGCCAGCTCGCCGACGGGCTCGTCCTTGGGCGCGAGCACCGTCGTACGGCGGGCCACACCGTCGCGGACGACGTCGGCGATCACCCAGTCGGCCCAGTCGGCGGCCAGCAGCCTGGCGGCGCGGGCCAGGGCGACCGGGCGGCGCAGGCTCTCCTCGTCCAGCAGGATGCGGGCCGTCTCGGCCAGCAGTTCCTGCCGGCGGGCCGCGGCCATGAGCAGGGCGGCGTCGGGGCGGGCGGCGGCGGGGGCGGCGCCGTACCCCTGAATCTGAAGCTCGGTGGGCAGCGCGACGGCGGCGACCAGCGGCTGCGGCTCGCCCGGCAGGGTGAGCCTGGTGAGCACGAGCTGGACGGTGTGCGTGCGGCCCTGGTGGCTCAGACGTGTCTCGAACGTGGCAGACTGCCCGGTCTGGAGCACGGAGGTCAGATGCGAGCGGAACGCCGCCCGGCGCGAGGTCTCCACCAGCAGCGGGAACGAGCGTCCCACCAGGTAGCCGTCGGGGCTGCCGAGCACCCGGGAGGTTTCGGCGTTGATCCGCCTGATCACCGCGCCGCCGTCGAGGACGAACACCGGGACGGGAAAGACGCGCAGCACCTGCCGCAGAAGTTTGAGCTCACGCTGCGCGCCGCTCTTGGCGCCCTGTTTGGGCGTCTGGCGGAGTTGTTTGCGGGCCTCGGCGAGCAGTTCGAGCGCGGTGTCGAGCTCGGCGAGGGCGGCGTCCAGTGTCTCACCCGCCTGATCGGGGTAGGCGGTCCTGGCCGTGCGGAGGGACGACACCCGCTCCGTCAGCGAGTCGAGGGCGCGTTCGAGCGGGGTCGTCATGACGCCGACGCTACGCCATCAGGGATTAAGACGGCCATATAGGGAAGGTTCCCACTCGTTATGGACACCATGGTGCTGGCCCGCGAGCTTGCGACTCTCGGGCGTCTGGACAACGAGAACTCGACCGAGAGCGTGCTGCGGGGCCTGACCAACGCGGTCGCGGCGGGGGTGCCCGGCTGCTCCGGCGGCTCGGCCGAGCAGTGGCAGGGCGAGCGCGTGCTCGTCGCCAGCTCCCACAGCGAGCTGATCAGCCTCGTCGAGGGCGAGCGGGAACTCGGCGTGGGCCCGAGCGTCGAGGCGCGGCGCACCGGCAGCCCGGTCAGCGCCCCCGACCTGCTGCGCGAGCCCCGCTGGCCGGAGTACGCGGGGCTGGCGGTCGGCTGGGGGGTGCGCTCGGTGCTGGCCCTGCCCATCAGGGTCGACCCGGTCCTGCTGGTGGTCGTCCTCTACGCGGTACGGCCCGGCGTCCTGCCCGGCCACGACGCCCACGCCCTGGCCGGCATGCTGACCGAGCAGGTCGGCGTGGCCATGGCCAACCTGTGGGACTTCGAGCAGGTACGCACCGACGCCGCGCAGATGCAGGAGGCGCTGGCCGGCCGGGCGATCATCGACCAGGCCAAGGGGATCATCATGAAGTCGAGCGGCTGCTCGGCCGAGGCGGCGTTCGAGGAGCTGCGCCGTATCTCCCAGCACCACCAGATCAAGGTCGCCGACCTCGCCAAGCTGCTGGTGGAGGAGCACAGCAGCAACAACGGCTAAGCGAGGGCGCTCTTGGCTTCCTCCAGCGTGTCGTAGAGCGGCAGCCGGCTGGCCAGCCCGGTGATCCACATCACCTTCGCGGTGCTGTACCGCACGCCGATCAGCGCGAAGCGGGAACCGGCCTCAAGGCTGGTCTGCCACTGGTGAACGACCAGGCCCAGCGCGCGCGAGTCCATGAACGTGACGCCGGACAGGTCCAGGACAAGGTCGGAACCGGCGGCCGACAGGTAGTCGGCGAACTGATCGCGGGTGGTGGCGTCGAGGACACCGTCCACCCGGATCACCGTCAGCCCGTCCTGCGGCGAGGACGTCAGGGTCAGTGTCACGAGGCAACCTTACTGTCACCCGAGAAGGGTGGAATACTTCCGGCGAAAGTGGGGATACTGATCCTCGAAGTCCAGCAGAGGGCTTCCGTCTGCAACGCTGTGAGGCGTGCCTCTGCCTGGGCTTTTTCGCTTTTCGGGCGGACGGCCGTTCCATGGCTTGGACCAAGGAGCAGCTATGGCTGTGAAGGAATACGCCCTCGAAGAGCTGACCGCTGAACAGCTCTTGGCCGAGACGACCGAGCCGGACACCCCCGACAGCGTCAAGGAGCGGCTGCGCGAACGCATCGTCGAGATGCACCGCCCGCTCGCCATGGAGATCGCCCGCCGCTACCGCTACCGGGGCGAACCCATCGAGGACCTTCTCCAAGCCGCGTACGTCGGCCTCATGAAGGCCGTCAACGGCTTCGACCCCACGCTGGGCCACGCCTTCAGGGGCTACGCGGTGGTGACGATGACCGGCGAGGTCAAGCGGCACTTCCGCGACCGCACCTGGGCGATCCGGGTTCCGCGCGTGTACCAGGAGCGCCGTTCTGAGCTCAACCGCCTGGTCTCCGAGCTCAGCCAGGACCTGGGGCGCTCGCCCACGGTCGCCGAGCTGGCGGCCAAGATGAACATCAGCGAGGAGGACGTCCTGCTCACGCTCGACGCCTCCGCCGCGTACAGCACGCTCTCGCTCGACGCGCCGCTCGGCAGCGACGACGACGCCGCTTCACTGGGCGACGTCATCCCGGAGACGGACGACTCGCTCAGCAAGCTCATCGACAGCGAGTCCGTCAAGCCGCTGATCGACGCGCTTCCGCACCGGGAGAAGAACATCCTGCTGCTGCGCTTCTTCGGTAATCTCACACAGGCGGAGATCGCGGCGGAGTTCGGCATCTCGCAGATGCACGTCTCCCGCATTCTCAGAAAGGTCCTCGACCAGTTGCGGCAGGATCTCACCAGCTGATTGGCAGGCCATCGGGTGAACGGAGACACCGACCCGCGCACGAGGGCGTTCGGCCCCCCGCCGGGTGCCCCCGTGTCCGGGTTCGAGTTCACCCTGAGCGGCCTGCCCGAGGTCCGGTTCTTCGCCGAGGCGCAGGCCCGCGAGGCCGGACTGCACGACGACGAGGCGGGCGACCTCGTGCTCGCCGTCAACGAGGTCGCCACCAACGCCGTCACCCACGGCTCGCCCACCGCCCGGGTGCGCTCCTGGAGCGACGGCGGCGACCTGGTCATCGAGATCCACGACCGCGGCGTCTGGACGGACGAGGACTACGGCCGGACCCGTCCGGCGCCGAACGCCACCCGCGGCATGGGGCTGTGGGTGGCGCGGCTTCTGTCAGCGAGCGTGCAGATTCATCCTGACCAGGATGGGACGACGGTCGTTCTCCGCTTCGCGGGGAAAGGGTGACGCGCTGGTGCCGCACTCCCGCCGCGAGCCGCGGCGGGAGTTCGTGTACGCGTCATCGCCTGCTACGGCCCCTCCAGGAGCCGGTGCCGCCGCGAATGCTGGCCGTACCGATGCCGGCCTGGTGAAGGGCCAGCAGGCACAGACCGAGCAGCATGAACGTGGTCCCGGTGATGCCGCCCGCGATCCTGGTGTTCAACAGGTCGAGCAGGAAGCCGAGGCCGAAAATGATCGCTGAGACGATGGCCAGCATAGGGGGTCACTTCCTCTCTGAGAACGCCATCAGGCGCTCCATGACGGACCGGTACTCGCGCAGGGCCAGGCGGAGCTGTTCGGTGTCCTGCTGGCTCTTCCAGCTCTCGCGCATCTCACCGGCCTGACGGGTGACGTCCTGCAGGAGCTCCTCCAGCAGGTCGTCGGCACGCTCCACGGCGGCCCTGGGATCGTCCACGAAGCCCGCCTGGACGTCGCGCCAGCGATCGGCTATCTGGCCGCCGCCGGCGTAGGCGCCGTCCCCGAACTCCTGACCGCTCGCCCGCGCCGTATCGACGGCTGTGGGGTACGGCGGCGCCGGCGGCACGCTGTCGTCGGCCGGCAAGGTGTAGGGCTCACGGCTCCGGTCGGCCTCGTGTTCCTCGGTCGCCTCCACCGGGGCAGCTGAAGGCTGCGTGTCGTACACGGCCCTCGTGTCGTAGCCGTCGCGGGTGTCGTCGTTTCTGGTGTCGTCGTTCGTGATGTCGTTGGGTGCGTTGTCGTTGGGTGCGTTGTCGTCGTCGCGCGGGGCGGGGACGAGCAGTTCGTCCTCGCGGCGCTCGTGGTCAGCCATCTCGTCGCCCTTCCCGGGTCGTCTCCTCCAGCAGCTCCTCGAACAACGCGCGGTAGTGCACCATCGCCTGGCGGAGCTCCTCGGTCGAGGCCTCCTTGTGGGCGGCGCGCCCGCTGATCTGGTGGGCCTGCCGGTAGTGGTCGAGCGTCGCGGCGTGCGCGACCGACAGGTCGGCCAGCCGCTGCCCGTAGTCCTCCGTCGGGTAGCCGCGCTCGGCCATCACCGCGGTGACCAGCTGGTCCGCCTCGGTGACGGCGAAGCCGGGCGCGTCCACGAAGCGCTCCTGCACCTCGGTCCAGCGCCTGGCGTAGGCGTCGCGGGATTCGGGACTGAGCGGCCGGATGTCCAGCTCGGCGTGCCGCTGCTCACGTGCGAGCATGTCCTGCTCGGCTTCACGCCGGGTGTCGTGCTCGGACATGATGCGCTCATATTCGGGGCCGAACCGCGAGCGAAGCTTGCTCCGCCTCTGCTGCTGCAGTACCACGTAACCCACGGCGGCGATCGCCGCCAGGACGACCACGACAACGGCCACCCAGATCCACGTCTCGGCGGTCATCTCTCATCGCCTCCGGTCTGTTTGGTTGAGACCTTCGGCTGCCCTGAATGAGAGGGTTTATTCGCGGGCCAGAGCCTGTCTGGCGGCGGCGAGCACGGCCCCGACGTGCGAGACACCCGCGACCGGCACCTCCCTGAACCCTTCCGCCGGGTCGTAGGCCACGTCCAGGTCGTTGTCCACGAGCCGCTGCGCCCAGCGCAGGGCGGTGTTGAGCCGCTCCGGCTGGGGGGCTCTGCCCTGCGCGGCCGCCGACAGGTTCCGCAGGTTCGTGGCGGGGCCCGACTGGGTGTGCTCGCGCGCCACCTTCCACGGCAGGGCCGCCTTGTGGTCGAGCAGCCCCTTCACCAGCCCGGCCGAACGCTTGGCCTGCAGCACCCCGGACTCGCTGACCCCGAAGTGCCCGGCCAGCTCCGCCACACTGAGCCCCCGCGCGACAAGCCTCGCCAGCTCGTCCCGGTCAATCGTCGGCCTGCGCCCCAACCCCGCACCTCCGCTCGGCTGTGCGCCCAAGGCTATGACGTCCAGGGCCCGCAGGTGCGGATCCGGAACGTCGTACGGATTTGCCCCCTTTCCCCTACCCGCCTACCCACCCGACCCACCTGCCCGTGGGACACCCTGCCCCGAACCCGCCCCGGCCCCGCCACCCGGCATCACCCCGCACACCGGACCAGCCCAATCGGGATGCGGCCCACTTCCCCGCTGCGCCGGGCCAGTGGACCGGGCACCCCAGCGGGAAGCCGGTCGGCGGAGCGGCGGAGTGGCGGAGTGGCGGAGTGGCAGGCGACCTAGGGGCGGGGCGGCACGCCCGTGGGGTGGGAGCGGCATGCCGGTGGGGTGGTGGGGTGGTGGGGCGGTGGGGGGTGGTGGTGGGGAAGCCTGGTGGGCTCCCCCGAGCCGGGCAGCCCCCGACGTGTCCGAGGTTGTCGGGGGCTGCCCGGCTCGGCCGGGGGTGTCGGGATTCCCCGGGGGTGGCGGCCTGGGCGAGGGTGGAGGCTGGGGCGGGGGTGCAGAGTTATGGGTGGCAGGGGTCGGGGGTGAGGAGGAGGCTGGAGTCGTTGGCGGTGACGTCGGCGGTGTAGGTGTTGCCGTTGCCGTACGGCAGGACGCGGACCCGGCTGCGGAACAGGATGTCGATGCCCGGCGGGCGCCAGAAGACCACGTACGAGCGGGCGGTCCAGTCCGTGACGGTCAGCGGGACGCTCCGCGCGGGAGAATTGCCTGTCCATGTGCAGGTCAGGCGGCCGGCCGCGGCGCCGTCGCCGGTGCCGAAGTGGCCGACGGAGACGATCCTGCCGAGGCCGCCCAGGGCGGTGACGGTGGCGGTGTGACCGTCGAACCATTGCGAGCCGAGGCCGGCGCCCCAACCGGCCCTGGTCTGGGCGACGTCCGGCCGTACGCGGTGCTTGGCTGCTGTGAGAGAGGCGTCCACGACGCCCTTGGCCGCGGTCAGGACGCCCGCGTCGTGCAGGGCGCAGCCGTGGTGGCCGTCGGCGAGACTGGAGCAGGTGGTGATCCGGTTGCCGTCGGCGAGCGGGGAAAGGGCCCACCACGGCGGGGCGACCAGGTCGTTGAGGTTGGTGGCGCTGAAGAGCTGTAGCGGCACCGCCCTGGACAACTGCCCGGCCTCGCCGAACGAACGGCCGGCCCGCCAGTCGTAGGAGACGGGACTGCGGAAGCCGAACTGGTTCCATCGGGAGCAGACCTGGGAGAACGTCCAGTCGGGGCCGGGTGCGGCGACCTTGTTGCCGGCGACGGAGATGCCGCAGTAGTTGAGGATGTCCTCGGGCCAGACGCTGGCGCGGTCCTCCGGCCAGAAGCCGTAGAGCGGGGAGTCGATGGTCACGATGGGCGTGGAGGTGTTCGAGGTGTCGGCGGCCCAGCGGGTGGCGACGGTGCCGCCTTCGCTGAAGCCCACCAGCACCACGTTGGCGCCGTGGTGCTTGCGGCCGATCTCCCTGATCTGGCGGTCCAGGTGGGCGGAGGTGGTGCTCAGGGCGGGCCAGGTGTCGGCGCCGCCGTAGGTGAGGGGGGCGGCCTGGCCGTTCGGTCCGCGGTAGGAGTACGGGGACCAGTGCAGCCTGGCCCGGGTGCTGGTGTTGCAGCGCTTGGTGACGCTGTTGACCTCGGCCAGGTCGGTGCAGCCGAGCCGGTTGAGCAGGTCGCGGAAGGCGGCGGCCTCGGTGACCAGCTTGTAGGCACTCTCCTTGGGGGTGACGCCGAACGCCTCGATGCCGCGTAACAGGACGACGACGGTGTCGGCGGGCACGGCCACGGCCTTGGTGGCGGTGTCCGGGGCGCCCTGGCTCGGGACGACGGTGAGCGTGGCCTGCCGTTCCGCGCTGTCGGGGTAGGTGTGGCGCACCACCGGGGTGGTGCTCTCCTCGTCGTACGCGCCGTCGTTGTCGAAGTCCCAGCGGTAGCGGGCGGTGGCGCCGTCCGGCACGGTGCTGGCCGAGGCGTCGAACCTGATGTCGGTGCCCGACTCCTCCGGCGTGGTGGTGAAGTCGGCGTGCGCCTGGCCGCCGGGGTCGAGCCGGATGGGCCCGGCGGCGTAGCTGTCGCCGGCGCCGGTCGAGTTGTCCCGGTCCAGGACGACGACGAGGCTCTCGCTGCCCTGGCCGTCGCCCAGCACGACTGTGCTGCCGTCGGGGAAGAGCCGGCTCCACGGCAGCGCCAGCGTGAAGGAGGTCGAGCCGGAGCCGGAGGAGTTCGTGCTCAGCCCCACGCCGGGCACTCTGAGCGCGTTGTCGGGGTAGCAGCCCGGCGCCTCCTCCCATGCCTCGACGGTGAAGGTGCGCGAGGGGTAGAGGGTGTCGGTCACCTCGACGTCGACCTTGAGTGAGCCGCCGTCGCGGGTGAGGGTGACGGTTCCGGCCTGCTCCTGGTGCGGGTGGCCGTCGCAGCCGATGCCACCGACCCGGTAGAGAGGCGCGGAGGCCAGGGCTGGGGTGGGGGCCGCCGAGGTGGCGGACGGCGATGAACCCGAGGTCGGTGAGGAACCCGAGGTCGGTGAGGAACCCGAGGTCGGTGAGGAACCCGAGGTCGGTGAGGAGGTGACGGGTGGCGAGGAGGTCGTGGTCGGGGAGGTGCTGGGTGCCGGGGAGACGGTGGGCACGGGCGAGCCGGTCGGCGCCGGGGTGGTGATCAACCAGCTCAGTACCAGCACGACCGCCGGCAGGACGCGGGAGTCGCCGCTCTTGCGCCGCTTCCGCATCGGGTTCACCACCTCCCCAGGATGCGCTCGATGATGTCGAAGGTGACGTCCACGAGGATGCCGAGGATCTTCTTGACGGCCTTGCGGACGAGGCGGGCGATGTCGTCCTCGTCCTTGCGCTTGATGGCCTTGTCGAGTTGCCGGCGGTATTCGGAGTCCTGTCTGCTGCGCTGGTTGACCGCGTACAGGATGTCTTCGTCGCTGATCGTCGCCATGGATCGGCGCTCCTCTCAGAGCTTCGGTGGCAGGGTCGGGTCGGACAGGTCGAGCAGCTTGCGGGCGCCGTCCCAGATGAGGAAGTTGCCGAGGCCGCGCATGGTGTCGACGGGCACTTCTGCCAGCCGTTCCGTCTCGCCGAGAAGACGGCGGAAGCGGGCGGTGGCGCCGGGGCCGAGCTTGTTGACCACGGCCACCATGAGCTGGGCCAGGTTGAAGCGGAACAGGGCCGAGCAGGCCAGTACGCGGTGGTTGTCGCGCAGCCGGGCGAACACCTCGGCCTCGGCCGGGAAGCGGCGCTGGTAGTTCTGGCACACCTCCGCGCTGACGTAGCCGCGGTAGCGGATGGTGTAGTCGTCGTAGCCGAGGCGGTCGTCGCTGTGGGCGAAGCCGCCGGGGTTGTAGGTGGTGGAGACCAGGGCGTGCGCCCACGGCCGGACGAACACTTCCTCGTAGTGCAGGGCCTTGGCGGCCAGCTTGTCGGCCAGCCGGGCGCCGGGAGCGAAGACGCCGCTGTCGCGGTGCAGGGCGAAGATCCAGGACGGCGGCGTGAGGATGTCCACCTTGGTCATCACGAACGTGAGCTTGTTGGCCAGGGCAGCGCCGTCTGTGCCGTCTGTGCCGTCTGTGCCGCCGGTGCTGCCTGTGCCGCCTACGGCGGTCAGGAGGCGGCGCAGGCAGGACGCCTCGTAGGTGGTGGATCGGTTGTCGGAGTGGAGCGCCCAGATGACGACGTCACACCCGATGAGTTTCTCCCTATACATCGCCATATAATCGACGTCCGCGCCGACCGATTCCCCTATTCCCGGCATATCCCAAAAAGTAAGGGAATGGCCGGATTTTCCGGGAAGGTGAATGGCTTCCGGCTCCTTGGTGACCGGGCGGACGTCACCGGTCGGGAGGTCGGCACCGAACAGCACGTTGAGCAGCGAGGACTTACCGGCACCGGTCTGCCCCATGATGACCACAGAAAGCGGCTTAGAAGCCTCTTTTTCGTATTTATGCAGAACATCCGCTTTTATGCGCTCTAGTTGCTCGGCCGACAAATGCCTCGGCGGTGACATCAGCAAACACCCCCGCAATAGGTAGAAACTTCATCGATCGCCGTGTTTACTACTGTGCGGGCCGCTCATTGCAATGATCTTGCATTGATGGGTGGAGACGCTGTGACGTTTGAGATTCGGGTGCTCGGCCGTACTGAAGTGATCGTGGACGGGCGCCCGCAGCAAGTGCCGGGCAAGACCGCGAGACTCCTCACCCTGCTCATCGCGGCGGGAAGGTCCGTCTCGCGCGACATCCTCACCGACGCCCTGTGGGAGGAGGGCAAGGCGCCGCTCAGCGAGGGCATCGCGCCGCTGGTGTCCAGGTTCCGCCCGACCCTCGCGCGGGCCGGGCTCGTCATCAGCTCCAAGCGGGGCTCCAACGAGTACGTGCTCGACGGCGACGTGTCCGAGGTGGTCGACGCCCACCGCTTCGAGCGCGCGGTCAAGGAGGGCCTGCTCGGGCTCGGGGCCGGGGACGACGCGCGGGCGCTGGCCGTTCTGGCGAAGGCGGCCGGGGAGTGGCGCGGCCGGCCGTACGCGTCGTGGCGGGAAGGTCTTCCCGAGGCCTGCGCGCGCCACGCGCGCAGGCTGGAACGGCTGCGCCTGGACCTCGTACGCAACCTCGCCCAGACCGCGCTGCGCCTGGCCCGCTACGACGAGGTCGCCGCGCTGCTGGCCGGGCCGGTGGGCGAGGGGCACGACGGCCTGGGCCCGATCTGGCTGCTGCGCTTCATGCGCACGCTGCGCGACGAGGGCGCGGCGGCGGCCGAAAGCCTCCTGGAGGAACGGCACCCGCGCGACGAGGCCGTCGACCGGGCGTTCTCCCTGTTGCTGCTGCACGAGCACGGCGTGGACGTGCACCGGCCGCCAGACGGCACGCGCGCGCGGACGCGGGCGCCCGAGGTGCCCGGCGAACTGGTCGGCAGGCAGGAACATCTCGCCGCCCTGCTCGCGCTGCGCACCGGCCTGCCGGGGCTGCTGGCGGTGCGGGGCGTGCCGGGCGCGGGCAAGAGCAGGCTGCTGGCCGAGCTGACCGCGCGCACGGCGGCCAGCCGTCCGCGCACGGTGGTGGTGAGCTGCCAGGACAGCGGCGAGCTGCAGCCGTGGCGCTCGCTGGCCGGCATGGTGTACGCGCGCCTCCAGCGCGACCTGGGCACGGGCGACAACCCGCTGGCCCCCGCCGACCACCGCACGCTCGTCGACTTCATCTCGGCCATGCCCGGCTCCCCCGCGCCCGCGGTCCTGGAGGACTTCCGGCAGCGCCTGCTGTCGCTGCTGGCCGGCCTGCTGCGCTGGGCGGCCAGGGGCGGCGGGCTGATCGTCGCCTTCGACAACGCGGAGCTGCTCAGCCGCGCGGCCTGCGACCTGCTGGTCGAGGTACGCCGCGGGCTCGGCGAGGCGGCCGTGGGCTTCGTACTGGCCGGGCGGCCGGAGGGACCGTGGCGCGAGGCCCCGGCGTCGCCGGTGACCGTGGGTCCGCTGGGCCCGCTCGACGTGGCCGCGTGGCTGGCCGCCGTGTGGGGGCGCGAGCCGTCCGAGCGGGAGGTGGCCGAGGCGTTCCGGCTGACGGGCGGGCTGCCGCAGCGGTTGTGCGAGGTACGCGACTCCGAGGGCGAGCTGTCGGTCCTGCCCGGCTTCGGCCGGCGGCCGGGCCCGCTGCTGCCATGGCTGGCGGCGGCGGCGATCACCTGCGGAGGAGGCGAGATCGACACCGCGCTGGTCGCCGCGGTGCTCGGGCTGGAACCGGCCGAAGCCGACAGGCAGCAGGCCGAGGCCGTCACGCAGCGCGCGGTGGAGGCGCACAGCGGCGTGCGCTTCCGTTACGAGCTGTGGCGCGAGGAGGTCCTGGCCACGCTGGAGGAGGACCCGGCCCTGGCCAGGCGGCTGCACAAGCGGGCGTTCGAGGTGCTCGGTGAGCACCTGCGCACGGCCGAGCGGGTGACCGCCGACCTTCCCGTGCGCATGGCCGTGCACGCCCGCGCCGCCCGCCCCGACGTGCCCGACGAGCAGGTCGCCACCGCCTGCCTGACCGCCGCGCGCGCCGAGCTCGCCGCCTTCGGCGTCGGCTCCGCGCGTTCCTGGGCCGAGTACGGCATGCGCCTGCCCAGCGGCCCGGTGACCAGGTTCGGCCTGCTCATGACGCTGGGCGACGTCCGCAACGCCCAGGGCGACATGCACACGGCCGGCGTGCACTACCGCGACGCCCACGACACGGCGGCGGAGCTGCCGAGGCTGCGCGCGAGCGCCGCGGTCCAGCTGGCCAGGCGCTGGACGGACCCCGGGCAGGTCGACGAGCAGTTGTTGCGCCTGCTGCAGGACGCGCTCGAAGCGCTGGCCGACGACGACGAGGAGGAGGCCGCCGACCTGCGTTCCCAGCTCAGCGCGCACCTGGCGCACAAGGCGACGATGGCGGTCGGCCCCGGCACGGTCGCCGGGGAGTGGCTGGACGGACCGGAGCTGGCCCGCCGTACGCTGGCCGGGTTGCGCCCCGGCTGCCCGCCCGAGGTGCGCTGCGAGGTGCTCAACGAGTGCCGCTGGGGCCTGTACGACTTCGCGCCGCCCGCCGAGTTGGTGGGCATCTCCAAGTCCCTGCACGACGCGGGCATCCGCGCGGGCTCGGCCTACTTCCACAGCGAGGCCCTGGTGGCGCTGGCCATCGACCAGATGCGGCTCGGCGCGCTGCAGCCCGCCGCCGCCCTGGTGGAACGGCACCGCAGCCAGATCGCCGACCATCCGCGCGTCCTGGGCGAGTGGCTGCAGACCGCCCTCGACACGCTGATGGACCTGTGGCGCGGCCGGTTCGACGAGGCGGCGGCCCGGCTGTTCGGCGAGGCGGAGCGCTCGGTCAAGGAGCTGGAGGAGGCCCGGGTACTGCCCGCCGGCACGCTGCGCCAGACCTGGGACGGCCAGGTCTACTGGCTGCTGCGCGAGCGCGGCGAGCTGGAGGTGCTGCTGCGCTCCGACCTGGCCGGCCGGGTGGAGCAGCACGGCTACTTCCCGATCTGGCGGGCCGCGCTGGTGCTGGCGCACGCCGAGACCGGCCGGTACGGCGAGGCGATGGACGGGTTCACCGAACTGGCCGACGACACCCGGGGCTTCGCGGCGTTCCCGCCGCACGGCTGGCGGGTGCCGACGCTGAGCCTGCTGGCCGAGTCGTGCGGGAACCTGCACGAGGCCGGCGCGGGCGGGAGTGAGCTGACGGCGCTGGCCGCGCGGGTGTCGGAGCTGTTCACCCCGCACGAGCGGGAGGTCGCGCTGGCCGGGTGGCCGACGGTGCTGATGGGCCCGGCGGCCCGGTTCGGCGCGGTGGCGGCGATGGCCGCGGGCGATCGCGACCTGGCCCTGAGCCGGCTGCGGACGGCGCAGGAGTTCACCGGCGGCATGCGCCCGCAGCTGGCCAGGCTCCGCTACGACCAGGCCAGGGCGCTGGTGCTGGAGGGCCGCCCGGAGGAGGCGGCGCCCCTGGTGGAAAAGGTCCTGCAGACCGCGCTCCCCTGCGGCATGACCTCCCTGGCGACGCGGGCCCGAGCCCTGCTAGGCCCACCACCGGACTAGGGCCCTGCTCGGATAGTCGCCGAACCAAGGCGCTGGTCAGTCGCCGGGCACGCTGACCTGGGGCACTCCGGTGCGCGGATGGGGGCGGATCTCGGCCGAGACCCGGTAGACCTCGGCCAGCAGGTCCTCGGTGAGGACGTCGGCGGGCGGGCCGTCGGCGACGAGCCGCCCGCCGTCCATCACGCAGATGCGCGCGCAGAAGGCGGCGGCCAGGTTGAGGTCGTGCAGCGCGACCACGGCGGTCACGCCCAGCCGCCGCACCAGCCGCAGGGCGTCGAGCTGGTGGCGCAGGTCGAGGTGGTTGGTCGGCTCGTCGAGGATCATCGTGCCCGGCTGCTGGGCGAGCGCGCGGGCGATGAGCACGCGCTGCTTCTCCCCGCCCGACAGCCGGTCGAAGGGCGCCTCGGCCAGGTCGGCGACGTCCAGCTCGGTCAGCGCGCCCCGCACGATGCTCCGGTCGGAGTCGTCGTCGCCCTCGAAGGGCCGCTTGTACGGCGTGCGCGCCATCGACACCACGTCGTGCACGGTCAGCTCGAAGGAACCCGGCGACTCCTGCAGAACGGCGGCCAGCGTACGGGCCAGCCGCTTGGCCGGCATGCGCCAGATGTCGTGCCCGTCCAGGAGTACCCGCCCGGAGGTGGGCCGCATGGCGCGGTAGAAGGTCCGCAGGAGGGTGGACTTGCCCGCCCCGTTCGGGCCCACGAGCGCGACGAGCTCCCCCGGCGCGACGGCCAGGGTGACCTCGCTGACCAGGGCCCGCCCGTTCACCACGACGCTCACGCCTTCGGCGCGCAGCTCACCGGGGGTCATCGGGCCGCCTTTCTCCGCATGAGCCACAGGAAGAACGGCCCGCCCGTCACCGCGGTCAGGATGCCGATCGGGATCTCCTCGGGGGCGATGAGGCTGCGGGCGGCGAGGTCGGCGGCGATCAGGAAGGCGGCGCCCATCAGCGCGGCGGCCGGCAGCGCCCGCCGGTGGTCGGCGCCGACCAGCAGCCTCACCACGTGCGGCATCATCAGCCCGACGAACCCGATCGCCCCGCTGACCGCGACGATCGCGCCGATCATCAGCGCCACGAGCACGAACATCGCGCCGCGGAAGCGGTGCACGTCCAGCCCGAGCGCGGCGGCGGCCTCCTCCCCCGCCAGCAGCAGGTTGAGCGGACGGCTGACGCCCAGCAGCACGGCGGTGCCGAGCAGGACCGCGGCCGCCGGGACCCAGAGCAGGTCCCAGGTGGTGCCGGCCAGGCCGCCCAGCATCCAGCGCAGCGCCGAGTCGGCCTTGTGCGGGTCGTTGGAGGTGACGATGAGGAAGCTGGCCACGGCCGACAGCACCTCGGCCGTGGCGACTCCGGCCAGCACCAGCCGGATCGTGGTCATCCGGCCGCCCGCCCTGGCCAGGCCGTACACGAGGAAGAGCGCGAGGAGGGCGCCGGCGAAGGCGGCCAGGGGCAGTGTCAGCGCGCCGAACACCGACAGGTTGAGCACCATCACGGAGACCGCGCCGACGGTGCCGCCGGAGGAGACGCCGAGCAGCATCGGGTCGGCCAGCGGGTTGCGCACCAGCGCCTGCAGGGCCATGCCGCAGACCGACAGCCCGGCGCCGACGACCGCGCAGAGCAGCACGCGCGGCAGCCGTACGTTCATGACGATCGTCTCGCGCACGGCCGGCCAGGTGGGCTCGCCCAGCGGCAGCCGGAGCCGGTGCAGCAGGATCGACCAGACCTCCCCGAACGGCAGCCCGACCGACCCGGCCGCGACGCCCGCCGTCGCGGCCAGCAGCAGTAGCGCGGCGAGCACCGCGAGGATCAGCGGGTACGGCGCACGCCGTACCGCCTGCGTCACTTGAACCGGTCCGGATGGATCTGCCGGGCGAGCGCCTCCACCCCGGCCGGCACCCGCACCCCGAGGACCGCCGACGACAGGGGCAGCACGGCGAATCGTTGCTTCTTGATCGCGGGCACGTCCTTGAGCGCCGGGCTGGCCAGCAGGAACTTCTTCTTGGCCTCGACCGTGGTCTGGCCGTAGTCGTAGATGACGATGATCTCGGGCGCGCGTTCGGCGACCTGCTCGAAGGAGACGTTTCCCCAGGCCTTGGGCAGGTCGGCGAAGAGGTTGGCGCCGCCGGCCAGCTTGATCATCTCGTTGCCGATCCCGGCGCCGCCCGCGGTGAAGGCGGTCTTGTCGCCGGAGTCGTAGACGAACACCTTGGCCGGCTCGACGTCGCCGAGCTTCTTCTTGACGCCGTCCAGGACGGTGCGCATGGCGGTGACCTGCCGCTCCGCGCGCTCGCCGACGCCGAAGACGCGGCCGATGGTACGGATCTCCTCCTCGGCCTGGGCCGCGGTGACCGGGCCGTTCGGGCACTCCTCGGAGTTGACGTGGGTGTCGATGCCGGACTTGGCCAGCACGTCCCGGCCGCGGCCCTCCTTGGCGTCGAAGGCGCTCTCGAAGCCGCCGTAGACGAAGTCCGGCTCGGCCGAGAGCAACGCCTCGAAGGAGGGGTACTCCTTGGCCAGTACCTTGATCCGGTCATATGCCGCCTTGTACTCGGGCAAGATCGCGTCATCGAGGTAAGCGGTGCCCGCCATCGACTTCTCCAGCCCGAGCGCGAGCATGATCTCGGTGGCGTGCTGGTTGAGCGCGACGGCCCGGCGGGGCGGCCGTTCGTAGGTGGTGCTGACGCCGCAGCTCACGACGGTGACGGGGAATCCGGCGGGGGCTCCGGCCGCCTGCTCGGCGGCGGGTGCGGGGGTGCTCGCACAGCCGGCCAGCAGGGCCGAGGCGACGAGCAGGGGTACGAGCGCGCGCGGGCTCGCGGGGAAGGACATGCCG
Organism: Nonomuraea sp. NPDC059023; assembly: GCF_042740095.1. Taxonomy (NCBI): domain Bacteria; kingdom Bacillati; phylum Actinomycetota; class Actinomycetes; order Streptosporangiales; family Streptosporangiaceae; genus Nonomuraea; species Nonomuraea sp. NPDC059023. The sequence continues at coordinate 31,862 of NZ_JBHYIO010000045.1, forward strand.
TCCACCGTTCCTCTCATGGGGAGATCCGCCCCAAGGTCGTGAGGTGGCGACCGCGTGAGTCTCCTGGCTCTCGGGTCAACGCTCACCCCGGCCTTCCCGCCCGCGGGGGCAGTGGCTTCGTCGGGGCTCGCTCGCCGATCACAGTGGCGGGACCGCGCCGGGTTCACACCGGCTTCCTCGATCCGCCGTCGCCTATTTCGGGATCTATCGTGGCATATCCGGAGCGCTGCCCGCCCGGCCGTACGTCTTCATGATCTACTGACCTGCGGGAATGCCTAGGAGATATTCGGGGCAGCGTGCACGTCATGGGGGAAAATTCTAAGAAGTACGCTATTCGCGCGGCCGCGGCCGCCGCCGCGCTGTTCACGATCGCGGCCTGCGGTTCCGGGGGCGCCCAGAACACCGCCGGCCTCGCCGTCCAGAGTCCTGCCACACCGCCGGCCGATCCCAGCGACATGGGCTCGCCGGGCGCCGGTACCGGTGCCGACGACATCAAGAAGGCGGGCGAGGCCGCGCTGGCCTCCGTCGAAGGTACGGTCACCGGCCTGGACTCCGACAACGGCGTGTGGAAGGTCACCGTCATCGGCGCGGACGGCGCCGAGAGCAAGGTCCGGGTCGACGCGATGACCTGGAAGGTCGTCGGCACGCCGTCCGCGGAGGCCGACGACGACGCGGAGAAGGCCAAGCACAAGGCGCGCGCCGAGGCGGCCAAGACCAGCTACTCCGACGCCGCGGAGAAGGTCGCCGGCGAGTACCCGGACGGCAAGATCACCGAGCTGTCCCTGGACAGGGACAACGGCACGGTGGTCTGGGAGGCCGACGTGACCGCCGCCGACGGCACCAAGGCGAAGGTCAAGGTCAACGCGGACGACGGCAGCGTGGTCTCGCCGTCGGCCGAGCCGGAATCGACCGGCTGACCGGCCTGAGGGATGGAGAGGCGGCGTGGCGGCGCTACCCGGCCAGCGCCCGTCGCGCGTAAGCGCGCACGTCGGCGTCCGGATCGCCCAGCGCCGCCTCCAGCGCCGCGCCCGCTGCCGCCGTGCCGGCCCAGCGGGTCAGCGCCAGCACGGCCGCCTTGCGCACGTCGAGGTTCTCGTCCGACAGCGCCGCCACGAGCGGCGGCAGCGCGCTGGCGCGGTCGGCGGCGAGCGCGCGGGCCGCGCCCACCCGCACCTGCCACCGCGGGTCGTCCATCGCCTGTACGGCCGCCGCCACCAGCGGCCCGCCCGCACCGGCCGACGACTCCAGGGCGGCGGCCCTGACCAGCGGGTCGGCGTCGGCGGCCAGCGTCTCCAGCACGGGCGCGGGCTTGCCGATGATGCCGAGCCCCTTGGCCACCCAGACCCGTACCTCCCGCGACGGGTCACCGGCGGCGGCCGCCACCAGGTCGGGCTCGTCCAGCGAGACCAGGCCGCGGATGGCCTCGATGCGCACCCGGTGGTCGGCGTCGGCGGTCGCGGCGGCGAAGACGTCTCTGCCGCCCAGGCGCAGCGCGCGCAGCAGGTCCAGGGCGGTGGCGCGGACGAGCGCGTCGCCGCCGGCCAGCGCCGCGTCCAGGGCGAGGGGCGGGCGGAGCACCTCGGCGAGCTCGCGCAGGCCGGTGGCGGCGGCCCGGCGTACCGTGCCGTGCTCGTCGGCGAGGGCGGCGACCAGGGCGGGGCCGGCGCCGTCGGGGACGGTCTCGGTGAGGGTGGCGATCGCGGCCCTGCGCACCTTGGGGTCGGGGTCGGCCAGGTAGGGGGCGAGCTGCTCGGTGGTGGGATGTTGCTCGGCCAGGCGGTGCAGTTCGAGTATGCGCGGGGAGCGGCGGCCCACGCCGGTGCGCCCGGTGGTGACGGGGGCGGCCCGCCGTACCGGGGCGCAGGTGTGGGCGGCCAGGACGGCGGGGGCGGCGGCGGTCGGCGCGAACTCCTCGACCGGGACGAGGTAGGGCTCGACCGGGCGCTTGAGGAACTCCATCGCGCCGTCGGCGCGCTTGCGCAGGTTCAGGTGGAACAACCACGCGGCGTCGTCGCGGGCGGGCAGGTCGGCGCGGTCGTGGTAGAGGCCCCAGCGGCTCTCGGTGCGGGTGAGGGAGGCGCGGGCGGCCATCTCGGCGCAGTCGCGGATGAAGTCCACCTCGGCGCAGCGCATCAGCTCGTGCGGGGTGCGGGCGCCCATCGCGGCGATCTCCTCGCGCATGCGCTCGAACGACTCCAGCGCGAGGTCCAGCTTGGCGGCGGTCTTGGGCGGGGCGACGTAGTCGTTGACGAAGCGGCGCAGCTTGTACTCGACCTGCTGCTGGGGCGGTCCGTCCGGGTTGCGCAGCGGGCGGTAGACCAGTTCGTGGGCGGCGCTCACCTGGTCGAGCGGCAAGGTCGCCGGTACGGGCGTGGCCGCGGCGGCGGCGTGGGCTCCGGCCAGGTCGCCGAAGACGAAGGCGCCGATCATGTAGTTGTGGGGGACGCAGGCCAGGTCGCCCGCCGCGTACAGGCCGGGCACGGTGGTCCGGCCGTGCTCGTCCACCCAGACGCCGGAGGCGGAGTGGCCGCCGCACAGGCCGATCTCGGAGATGTGCATCTCGACGTCGTGGGTGCGGTAGTCGTGCCCGCGCCCGGCGTGGAAGGTGCCCCTGGTCGGCCGCTCGGTCGAGTGCAGGATCGTCTCCACCGCGCTGATCGTCTCGTCCGGCAGATGGGTCAGCTTCAGGTAGATGGGGCCGCGGGCCGAGGCGATCTCGGCCGCCACCTCCGCCATCATCTGGCCCGACCAGTAGTCGGAGTCGACGAAGCGCTCACCCCTGTTGTTGACCTGGTAACCGCCGAACGGGTTGGCCACGTACGCGCAGGCGGGCCCGTTGTAGTCCTTGATCAGCGGGTTGATCTGGAAGCACTCGATGCCGCTGAGCTCGGCCCCGGCGTGGTAGGCCATCGCGTAGCCGTCACCGGCGTTGGTGGGGTTCTCGTAGGTGCCGTACAGGTAGCCGCTGGCCGGCAGGCCGAGGCGGCCGCAGGCGCCGGTGGCCAGGATCACCGCGCCCGCCCTGACCGTGACGAAGGCGCCGGAGCGGGTGTCGAATCCGGCGATTCCCACCGCCCGGCCGGCTTCGACCAGGACCCTCACGGGCATGACGCGGTTCTCGATGCGGACCTTGTCCCGGATGTCGCGCCTGCGCAGCACCCGGTAGAGGACCTTCTTGACGTCCTTGCCCTCCGGCATCGGCAGGACGTAGCTGCCCGAGCGGTGCACGCGCCGCACGGCGTACTCGCCGTACTCGTCCTTCTCGAACTTCACGCCGTAGCCTTCCAGGCGGCGGACCATCTCGTGGCCGCGCGTGGCCGTCTGGTAGATCGTCTTCTGGTTGACGATGCCGTCGTTGGCTCGGGTGATCTCGGCGACGTAGTCCTCGGGGGTGGCCTTGCCGGGGATGACCGCGTTGTTGACGCCGTCCATGCCCATGGCCAGGGCGCCGCTGTGCCGTACGTGGGCCTTCTCCAGGAGCAGGACGCGGGCGCCGCGCTCGGCCGCGGTGATCGCGGCCATCGTGCCGGCGGTGCCGCCGCCGACGACGAGCACCTCGCACTCCAGCTCCAGGCGCTCGCTCAGCTCGGGGATCTCCATCTACAGCTCCTTCAGCACGCGGGCGCGCAGGTCGTCTTCTCGGGTGACCTCTTCTCGGGTGATCTCGATCACCGTGCGCAGCGCGCCGCCGCCGATCACCGCGACGCGGTCGCCGAGCAGCAGCGCCTCGTCCACGTCGTGGGTGACGAACACGACGGTGGCGCGGGTCTCACGCAGCACTCCGAGCAGGAGCCGCTGCATCTCGGCGCGGGTCTGCGCGTCCAGCGCGCCGAAGGGCTCGTCCATGAGTACGGCCCGCGGCGCCCCGGCCAGCGCGCGGGCGAGCTGCACCCGCTGCCGCATGCCGCCGGACAGCTCGCGGGGCAGCAGGTCCGCCGACCCGGTGAGGCCCACGCGATCCAGCCAGGACGCCGCCGCGGCCCGGCGCTCGGCCCGCGGCACCTTCCTGAGCGCGAGCGGCAGTTCCACGTTGCGCCGCACGGTCCGCCAGGGCAGCAGGCCGTCGTCCTGGAAGACCATGGCGCGATCGGCGGAGGTGGCGGACACCACGACGCCGTCGGCCAGGACCCGGCCCGCGGCGGACGCAAGCAGCCCGGCCAGGGCGCGCAGCAGCGTGGACTTGCCCGACCCCGACGCGCCCGCCACGGCCAGCACCTCCCCCGGCCGGATCGCCAGGTCCAGCTCGCGCAGCACCGGCGCGCGGCCGTAGCCGAGGGTGAGCGCTTCGACGGCGAAGGCCAGCCCGCGCACGGCGGGGGGCCGCTCGGTCAGCGTGGTCACGCGACGCTCCCTTCTCCGCGCGGCAGCCAGCGGGTGAGCCGGCGCCCGGCCAGCTCGACGGCGGCGGAGGTGAGCCAGCCGAGCAGGCCGATGGTGGCCATGCCGACGATCACGGCGGGGTAGTCGACCAGCGTGTAGGAGTTCCAGGTGCGGTAGCCGACCCCGAACGCGCCGGAGATCATCTCCGCGGAGATCACGCAGATCCAGGCCACGCCCATGCCGACCGACAGCCCGCCGAACACGCCGGGCAGGATGCCGGGCAGCACGACGTGCCACAGCACGTGGCGGCGACCGGCGCCGAGCGTCCTGACCGCGTCCTCCCAGAGCGTCGGCAGCGCGCGTACGGCGTGCCGCGTGCTCACCATGATCGGGAAGAAGGCGGCGGCGAAGGTGATGAAGACGATGCCCTGCTCGTCGGCGGGGAACAGCAGGATCGCGATCGGCACCAGCGCGATGGCCGGGATCGGCCGCACCACCTCCAGCAGCGGCAGCAGCACCGGCCCCGCCCGGCGCGAACGGGTGACCAGCACGCCCGCCGCGACCCCGGCCACGGCGGCGATGGCGAAGCCGGTGAGGATGCGCAGCAGGCTCTGCAGCAGGTCGAGGTAGTACAGGGAGGTGGTCAGCTCGGCGGCGAAGCGCACCGCGACCTCGTCCAGCGACGGCAGCCGGTCGAAGCGCAGCCACAGGCGGGCGTCGGTGACGGTGAGCACCTGCCAGAGCGCGGCGGCGGCCAGCAGCGAGCCGATCCTGGCGGCCTGTCTCATCGCGCCGCCTCTTTCTCCAGGGCTTCGGCGTAGGTGACGGGCTTGGCGCCCGGGTGCGCCGCGCGGTAGGCGTCGGCGCCGTCGCGGGTGGTGAAGGGCAGGTAGGAGTCCTTCTCCCGGAGCCAGACCGCCTTGTCGGCGAACCAGCGGGTGCCGGTGGCGGCGTCGGGCACGTACGCCGCGCGGACCTTTCCCGCTCCCGCGGCGGCGATCTGGCGCAGCAGGCAGGTGGGGGTGGCGGCGGGCTGGGTGCCGCCCGCCGCCAGCCAGAGTTCCGAGGCGGTACGCGGGTCGGCCACCGGGACGCCACAGGCCGGGTCGGTGCCGGTGATCTTCGCCGGGTTGGCGGTCGAGGCGGTGTCGGCGTCGTAGGCGGGGCCGTACGCCTTGCGGAGGTAGGAGTCGTTGACGAAGCGGGAGAGGTCCACGCCCGCGAAGTCCTGGCTGATGCGCTTGAGGTAGGGGATGTCGTGCTGGTGGGCGGCCTTCAGCTGCGGCTTGAGCGTGACGTCGAACGTCGCGATGCCGCCGGGCCCGTTGTACAGGTAGACCACCTCGGGCGGCAGCCCGGTCGCCTTCGCCACCAGCTCCGCCGCGCGCAGCGGATTCTCGTGCAGGTAGCGGGTGGCGTCCAGCTGCGCCTTCAGGAAGGCGTCCACGACCTGCGGATTCTCCTTCGCGTACGGCTCGCGGACCACCACCCCGTGGAAGGTCGGCACCCCCAGGGCGGAGCCGTCGTAGATCAGCTTGGCCTTGTCCTGGAAGACCAGCAGCCCCGGCCAGGCCACGAACTGCGCGTACGCCCGCACGCCGCCGGCCTCCAGTTGCGAGGCGCCGACCGGTGGCTGGTGGTTGACCACCTCGACGTCGGCCGCCGGGTCGAGCCCGGCCTTCTCCAGCGCCTGGACCAGCGTGCCGTGCCCGGCCGAGCCCACGCTGGCCGAGACCTTGGCGCCCTTGAGCCCGGCGAGGGTGGTGACCTTCGAGGCGGGCGGGACGACCACCATGTTGAGGCCGCCGCGCAGGTTGTAGCCGGTGATCGAGACCAGCTCGGTGTTCTTGGCGCGGGCGGCGTTGATCAGCAGCGGGTAGTCGCCCATCGAGCCGATGTCGATCTTCCCGGCGACCATCTTGGCGGTGATCGGGGCGCCGGTGTCGTGGTCCTGCCACTCGACGGCGTACCCGCCGCGCAGGCGCTTTTCCAGGTAGCCGAGCTCGCGCAGCAGGGTTCCCGCGGTCACGGTGTTGATGGTCTTGGACTGGTAGCCGACGACCAGCTTCTTCTTGCCGGGGGCGGCGGCCGTACCGGAGAGTGAACAGCCGGCGAGCGCCAGCAGGAGGGCGGCGGCGAGGACCACGCGCATGGCTCGTCCTTTCAGTTCAGCGCAGCAGGTAGGGGATGTCGATGGTGACGGCGTCGACGGGGCAGCGGGCCGCGCACGGGCCGCAGTACCAGCACTCGTCGACGTGCATGTACGCCTTGCCCGTCTCGTCGCTGATCGCGAGCGAGTCGAGCGGGCAGGCCTCCACGCAGAGCGTGCAGCCGTCGATGCAGAGGGTCTCGTCGATGGTGACGGGCACCTCGACCCGCTGGGTGATCAGAGCCATGGCTACTCCCGGTTCAGGTGGCCGCGCATGGTCAGCCGGTCGCCCCTGAAGCGGATGAACTCCAGGTCGACCGGGCGGCCGTCGGACAGGTGGGTGAGCCGCTCCACCATGAGCAGCGCGGCGCCGCGCGGCGCTTCGAGCGCGGCGGCGGTGTGGGCGTCGGCGTTGACCGCCTCCAGGCTGAGCTCGGCCGTGCCGAGCGGCTGCCCGGCGATGGCTTCGAGCAGGACGAAGATGTCGTTGTGGGCCAGGTCGGCGTCGAAGAGCGGCTCCCCGACCTCGCGCACCAGGTACGTGAGGTCGAGGGAGAGCGGCACGCCGTTGAGCCGCCGGAGCCGTTCGAGGTAGACGACCTCCTCGCCCGGCGGTACCCGCAGCCGCCGGCTGACCGCGGCCGGGGGCTCGATGAAGGTCATGGTCCGGACGAGGTTGACCACCTCGCCGTGTTCGTGGAGGGTCTCGGCGAGGCCGAGCAGCCGGTGCAGCCCGTGGGGATACTTCTCCGCCGCCACCGTGGTGCCCACGCCCGGGCACCGCTCGACCAGCCCTTCCTCCCGCAGGAGATCGAGCGCGGCCCTGACGGTGTTGCGCGAGATCCGGAAGTCGCGCGCCAGCGCCGCCTCCCGGGGCAGCCGGCCACGCCCGAACTGCCCGTCCACGATCTGCCCGCGCAGCAGATCGGCCACCTGCCGGGCCCGATCCGCCCGTCGCCGTGTCTCCACACGGCCAAACCTAGCAATCCGGTAGGTTAATAGGGATAACGGCGAGATTGCGCCACCAGCCCACCCACCCCACCAGCCAACCCACCCAAGATCCGCCACTTACCTGCGGAGTCAGACCCACTCGACTACCCTCTGACGCTGGGCGATATTTCCGCATCTTTCACACCTTCCGGCGGAGGAGGCGAGTGAAACACGACAAGTGGGGCTTGGCGCAGGTCGCCGGACTCGGCGGCGCACTGGTCGGATATCTGGGTCTCGGGGTGGCGATCTGGAACCTGACCCAGCAGATCCTCCCCTTGGTGGTGTACGCCCTCCTGGTGATCACGGCCATGCTGACGACCCGCATCTACACCGGACAGAGGGAGATCCGGCAACTGGAGGCCCGCTGCCAGAAGCTGACGGCCCACACCAAGGAGAGCGCCAACGTGCAGAGCCTCACCCAAGTGCTGTCCGGCTTCGTCTCCTACCTCACCGAGGAGCCGCGCGCCGACTACGTTCACCACTTCACCCATGTCACCGAGGAGTACGCGATCCACGGTGACGACGGCACGTACAACTGGACCCTGCGCGGGCACAACGCCACGGAACATCCGTCAGAGCGGCTCCACGTCAAGTTCTACGGCGACCGGCCGACCACCGCGAAGGCCCTCGACATCACGGTCGTGGACATGCTCAGGCCGGAGGAGGACCCGAAGGTCGAGCTGGTCAAGGACATGCCCCTGTTCAAGGCCATCGCGATCGCGTTCGATCCCCCGCTGCCGCCGGGCGGCGAGTTCTTCCTCAAGGTCAGCTGCCGGTGGAACGACACGTTCACCAGAGAACGCGAGCACGACTACATCATCTTCACGATGGGCAGGGTGGCGACCCAAGGCGTGGACCGCATCGTCGGCCGCCTCATCTGCGACCTTCCGATCTCGGAGTTCGTCATGGAGGAGTTCAGCCCGAGCGGGCTCGTGCGCGCGACGATCCAGTCACACCAGGCCGAGTCCACCTTCCACCGCACCATCCTCGAATGGCAGGGCCGCGACCCGCGCAACATCTTCCTGCTGAAGTTCCGCAAGGAGGTTCCGCTAGGAGGTGCGGGCGGGGAGGCGCGAGGGGTCGGGCGGGGCGGGGAGCTTCTGGCGGCGCGGGCACGTCAGCCGCACGGTCGCCCATACTCCGACGACCGTCAGCGTTGCGTAGAACAACACAATCCAGGCGATCATTGTCCTGACTCCCTTGACCGGGTTTCTCGAAGGATTCTTAACAATAGGAACGCGGCAAACAACCTAAAAAGGGCAAAGGATCTGGCTGCCAGCTGGGCTTCAGATTCGCGGAGTACCGTCCGGCGGCATGACATGGCAGCGCAGGTTCAACAAGGCGCTGGCCAGGTACACGGGATACCAACTCAAGCGCCCGGAAAAGGGGGGAACCCGTCCCGCTGAGCTCGGGACCGTCCGGCCGCCCGCCCATCCCGGCACCGATCGGCTGCTCGTCGCGCCGGTCTTCGTGATCTGCCCGGTGCGCTCCGGCTCGACGCTGCTGCGGGCGATGCTCAACGCGCACTCCCAGCTGCACGCCCCGCACGAGCTGCACATCCGCCGCCTGACCGTCGGATTCGGGACGAAGCTCGCGCAGCACGCCATGACCGAGCTCGGGCACAATCGCGCCGATCTGGAACACCTGCTGTGGGACCGGGTGCTCCATCGCGAGCTGGTGCGCAGCGGCAAGCCGTACCTGGTGGACAAGACGCCCGCCAACGCCTTCGCCTACCGGCGGCTCGCCACCTGCTGGCCGGACGCGCGGTTCGTGTTCCTGGTGCGGCATCCGGCCGCGATCGCCGCCTCCTGGTACGAGGCCGCGCCCGAGCGGCGTACCCGCGAGGAGGCGGCGGCCGACGCGCTGCGCTACATGAACGCGGTCCAGCGCGCGAGGCAGGCCCTGCCGGGACCGACCGTCCGCTACGAGGACCTCACCGCCGCCCCCGAGCGTGCCACCCGCGCCGTCTGCGACTTCCTCGGCCTCGCGTGGGAGCCCGGCATGATCGAGTACGGCCGGCCAGACGTGATCCGCAAGGGCCTCGGCGACTGGACGGACAAGATCGCCTCCGGTGTCGTGCAGCCCGCGCGCGAGGCCCCGGCCGGCACCCCGGAGATCCTCCGGCCCATCTGCGAGGCATGGGGATACACACCATGAGAGTCCGATACCTGCTCCTGCACGCCTACGGCATGGGCGGCACCGTGCGCACCGTCCTCGGCCAGGCCGGGGCGCTGGCCCGCCTCGGGCACGAGGTGGAGGTCGTCAGCGTGGTACGCCGCCGCGACGAGCCGCACTTCCCCTTCGAGCCGCGCCTGCGCGTGTCCACGCTGGTCGACCAGCGTGCCGGGATCGCCGCCGACTCCACGGCGCGCAAGGCGTGGCGGCGCGTGCGCGGCAAGATCGTGCCGCTCGGCGAGTTCGCCGCCGACTATTTCACCGAACGTGTGGAACGCTCCGTCATCGACTACGTGGCCGGTGTGCGCGGCGGCGTCCTGGTCACCACCCGGCCCGCGCTGAGCCTGATCGCCGCGCGCCGGGGTTCGCGCCGGGTGATCCGCGTGGCGCAGGAGCACATGCCGCTGTCGGCCTACCGTGAGCCCGTGCGCGCGCAGATCCTGCGCCACTACGCCAAGCTCGACGCCGTGGCCGTCCTGACCGCAGCCAGCCGGGACGAGTACCGCACCGCCCTGCCCGCCACCCCCGTCGTCCGCATCCCCAACGCCGTGCACACCGCCGACACCGCCGCCGCCACGCAGAACAACCCCGTGGTGATCGCGGCCGGCCGCCTGGTCCACCAGAAGGGCTTCGACCTGCTCATCCCCGCCTTCGCCCAGGTGTCGGCCAGGCACCCCGAGTGGAGACTCCGCATCTACGGCACCGGCCCCAAACACCCCCAGCTGACCGCCCTCATCCGCGACCACGGCCTCCAGGCCAAGGCCCGCCTGATGGGCCGCACCCAGAACCTGGACGCCAAGCTCGCCGGCGCCTCCGTCTTCGCCCTGAGCTCCCGCTTCGAGGGCCTGCCCATGGTCATGATCGAGGCCATGACCCACGCGCTGCCGATCGTCGCCTTCGACTGCCCGACCGGCCCGGCCGACGTGCTGACCGACGGCCGCGACGGCCTCATCATCGCCCCCGGGGACGTCGGCGCCTTCGCCGCCGCCCTCGACCGCCTCATGTCCGACCGCGCCGAACGCCTCCGGATGGGGGCGGCGGCGGCGAATACCGCGGGCGGATACGCGATCGAGGTGGTGATGCCGATGTGGGAGGACTTCTTCGGCGAACTGCTGAGCGGCGAGCGGATCACCGACAGCTACTGGCCCTGACGCTCGCGGTAGCTCGCCACCGCGGTCCGGACGAACGAGCGGATGAGCGGGTTGGTGTCACCCTCGTTCCACGCCACCACCACCGGGCTGGGCGCCATGTCGATCAGCGGCACCACGGCCAGTTCCGCGGGCGGGTGGTGGCCGAGCGGGGTCAGCCCGACCGTCCCGTTCCAGAGCACGGCCTGCACACACTCCTGTACGGCCCGCACCACCGGCCCCTCCCTGGCCAGCCCCCCGTTCCAGTACGCCTGCCAGATCGGGTCGGTCCCGTCGGGGAACTGGAACCAGCGCCGGTCGGCCAGGTCGGCCAGGGTCAGGTGGTCGCGGCCGGCCAGCGGGTCGTCGGCGCGCAGCACCGCGCCCACCGGGTCGGCGCGTAGCTGGTGCACGGTCAGGCCGCTCTCGTCGAACGGCCCGCGGGTCAGCGCCACGTCGACCAGTCCGGCGCGCAGCCCGCAGGTCGGATCGGTCAGGTCGGTGTCGCGGATGCGGACCTCGACGCCGGGGTGCGACCGGCGGTACTCGGTGGCCAGCCGCGTCGCGCCCCGGTCGGCGCTGTCGCTCAGGAAGCCGACGGTGATCGACGATGCCCCGGCGGCCACGGCGACGCGGGCGCGTACCCGGTCGGCCTGGTCGAGGAGGGTGCGCGCGTCGTCCAGCAGCGCCGCGCCGGCGGCGGTGAGAGTGACGCCAGCGGCGGAACGGCGCAGCAGGGTGGCGTCCAGGTCCGACTCCAGCCGCCTGATGGCCCGGCTCAGCGGCGGCTGGCTCATGTGCAACCGGGCGGCGGCCCGGCCGAAGTGGAGTTCTTCGGCGACCGCCACGAAGTAGCGCAGCGTGCGTAGCTCCATGACCCGCGACGATACCCGCACGGTATCGGCGCCACCCAGACGGACTTGGACGGCGCGGCCGGCGCGGTGCTGCACTGGACGTGATCAGTCCCCTATGTCAAGGAGAGCGCCGCATGTCCGAATACTCCTTTCCCGATCCCGTCGTGGACGTCACGGACGTTCAGGAAGTGGGCCGCGACCTCGTGGTGATCCCCAACCGGGACGTGGAACTGGTGCCGAACATCGGCGTGATCGGTGGCACGCAGGCGGTCCTGGTCGTCGAGACCGGCCTGGGCCCGCGCAACGCCGGGAAGGTGCTCGCGTTCGCCGCCGAATACGCGAAGGGCCGCCGCCTGTACCTGACCACCACCCATTTCCATCCCGAGCACGCGTTCGGCGCGAGCGTGTTCGGCGAGGCGGCGACCTATCTCGTGAACGCGGCGCAGGCCGGCGACCTGGCCGCCAAAGGCGCCGGATATCTCGCCATGTTCGGTGGATTGGGAGAGCCGGTCGCCCGCGAACTGGAGGGCGCCCGGGTCCCCGCGCCGGACGTCACCTACGACGGCTCCTACGAACTCGACCTCGGCGGCCGGGTCGTGCGCCTGCGGCCCACCGGGCGCGCGCACACCAAGGGCGACCAGGTGATCACCGTCCCCGACGCCGGCGTGATGTTCACCGGCGATCTGGCCGAGGCCGGGCAGTTCGCCATCTTCCCGTGGTTTCCCCCGCACGACACGGACGTCTCGGGCGTGCGCTGGATCGAGGTCATGGAGCGGCTGTCCGGGGAGCGGCCCCGGGTGGTGGTGCCGGGCCACGGCGACGTCGGCGACGCGCGCCTGCTGGCCGAGGTCCGGGACTACCTCAAGGAACTGCGCGAGGAGACCTGGAGGCGCAGAGACTCGGCCATGCCCGAGGAGACGATCGCCCGCGAGGTCACCACCCTCCTGGTGGAACGGCATCCCGAGTGGCGGATGCGGGAGTGGATCGAACGCGGGGTCGGCTGCCTGTGCGCCGAGCACCCGAGCCCGATCTAGGGTCTTGAAGTGCTATGTGCCATGTGCAATGTTATACAGCAGTCTTCGGGGACAGGCACAGGCAACGGAGTGATCATGAAATCGATGCCGAAGAAGCTCGGCCTGCTGGCCGTCGCGGCCCTCTTATGCGCCGCCTGCGGAGGCGTCAAGCAGGTGAGCGGCGGCCCGCCCGCCGAAGAGGGCGGCACGAAGGGCGGAACGCTCACCGTCCTCGCGATCAGCGACTTCGGGCACCTGGATCCCGCGCGGAACTGGACCATGCCGGACATGATGTTCGGCACCCGCCTGATCTATCGCACGCTGACCACGTACAGGGCGGGCAGCTCGGAGATCGTTCCCGACCTCGCCACCGACCTGGGCACCTCCGCCGACGGCGGCACGACCTGGAAGTTCACGCTCAAGGACGGCCTCAAGTACGAGGACGGCACGCCGATCAAGGCCGCCGACATCAAGTACAACGTCGAGCGCTCGATGTCCCCCGACATCAGCAGCGGGCCGGACTACGCGCAGAAGCTGCTCGTCGGCGGCACGGACTACAAGGGCCCCTACGACGGCAAGAGCCTCGACTCCGTCGAGACGCCCGACGACAAGACGATCATCTTCAAGCTCAGGCGCCCGGCGGGCGAGTTCCCGTACACGGTCACGCTGACCACCTTCTCTCCGGTGCCGCCGGCCAAGGACACCAAGGTCGAGTACGACAACCGCCCGTTCTCCTCCGGCCCGTACAAGATCGAGAAGTATGACCGCGGCAAGGAGCTCGTCCTGGTGCGCAACGAGCACTGGGACCCCAGGACCGACACGGTACGGCTCGCGCTACCCGACCGGATCCACGTCAAGCAGGGCCAGGACAAGGACACCATCACCGACCGCCTGATCGCCGCGTCGGGCGAGGACGCCACCGCCGTGGCCTGGGGCTCGGCGGGACCGCAGAGCCTGTCGAAGATCCTTCCCGACCCGCGGGCGAAGGAGCGCCTGTTCACCGGCGTCACCGGCTGCACGAGCACACTGGTGTTCAACATGACCAAGAAGCCCTTCGACGATCCGAAGGTGCGCCAGGCGATCCACTACGCGCTCGACAAGGAGTCGGTGCAGACCGCGATGGGCGGGCCGAACATGGCCGACATCGCCACCGCCTACCTGCCGCCCGCCATGACCGGCGGCGCCAAGCAGGACGTGTACGCCATCCCGCCCGCCGGCGACGTGGCCAAGGCCAAGGCCCTGCTGGCCGAGTCCGGGATCGCCACCCCGCTCAAGGCGAAGCTGACCGCCACCACCGGCTCGTCGAACAACGTCGAGGTGGCGATCCAGGAGAGCCTGAAGAAGATCGGCATCGACGTCGAGATCAACGCGGTCGACGGCTCCGTCTACTACGACCTGCTCGGCGACCAGGCCAAGGCCGACGAGATGGGCGTCTACGGCTGGTGCCCCGACTACCCCAACGGCTCCAGCTTCCTCCCGCCGCTCTTCGACAGCCGCGGCATCAAGAAGACGGGCAACAGCGGCAACGTGGCCCACTTCAAGGACGCCGCGATCGACAAGAAGATCGACGACATCTACGCCATCCTCCAGAAGGACGCCTCCAACAAGGCCTGGCAGGAGCTCGACTCCCAGATCATGCGACAGCTGCCGCAGGCGCCGCTCTACCTGGAGAAGCGCGGCTACCTGGTGGGCAAGAACGTCGTGGGCGCGGTCAACCATCCGGTCTGGGCCGCCCAGCTCGACTACGCGGTCATCGGCGTCAAGAAGTGACCGTGGCGACCGCGGCCCGGCCACGCTCTCCGGGCAGCATCGCGCTGGCACGGCTGCGCGCCGACCGCCCGGCGATGGCCGGTCTCGTCCTGGCGAGCACGCTGGTCATGCTCGCCGTCCTCGCTCCGGTGATCACCGCGTGGACGGGCTGGGCGCCGGAGACCCTCGACAAGGCCGCCGTGGACCCCAACCTCGGCGGACTCCCCCGCGGCCCGTGGGGCGGCGTCAGCGCCGACCATCTGCTCGGCGTCGAGCCGGTGACGGGCCGCGACGTGCTCAGCAGAATCCTGTACGGCGGGCAGATCTCACTGCTCATCGCCCTGCTCGCCACGGTGATCACCGTGATCACGGGCATCGTCCTCGGCATGCTGGCCGGGTTCCTCGGCGGCTGGGTCGACACGGTGATCAGCAGGCTCATCGACCTGCTGATGTCCTTCCCCAGCCTGATCTTCATGATCGCGATCCTGTCCGTGGTCCGCGACATCAACCGGATCGTGCTGCTCGTCACCGTCATGGCGATCTTCGGCTGGACGGTGGTGGCCCGCATCGTCCGCGGCCAGGTGCTCACGCTCCGGCACAGCGAGTACGTCGAGGCCGCCCGGGTCGGCGGCGCGATGACCGGCCACATCCTGCGTAAGGAGGTGCTGCCCGGCCTGAGCGCGCCGCTCCTCGTCTACGCCACCCAGGCCATCCCCGCCTACATCGGAGCCGAGGCGGCGCTGAGCTTCCTCGGCGTCGGCGTCAGGCAGCCCACCCCGTCCTGGGGCCAGATGATCAACAATGCCCGGGGCTGGTTCATGACCGATCCGATGTACCTGGCCGTGCCCTGCCTCTTCCTGGGACTCACCGTGCTCGCCTTCACCCTGCTCGGCGACGGCCTGCGCGATGCCTTCGACCCGAAGGAGGCGAGCGCGTGATCGGATACGCGCTACGGCGCCTGGGCGCGATGGCCCTCATCCTGCTGGCCATCTGCGCCATCACCTTCGCCGTCTTCTACCTGCTGCCCGACGACCCCGCGCTGGACGCCTGCGGCAAGAGCTGCACGGCCGAACGGCTCCAAGACGTCCGGCACGCGATGGGCCTGGACCAGTCGGTGATCGTCCAGTTCGCGACCTATCTGGCCGGCATCTTCACCGGCCGCACGCTGGGCACCACCGGACTGGAGTGCGCGGCGCCCTGCTTCGGCTACTCCTGGCAGTTCGCCACCCCGGTCTGGGACCTGCTGCTCGACCGCCTGGCGGTCAGCGCCTCGCTGGCCGCGGGCGCCGCCGTCCTGTGGCTGGTGACGGGCGTGGCGCTCGGCGTCGTGGCGGCGCTGCGCAAGGGGTCGCTGCTGGACCGCGGGATCGTGCTGTCGGCGCTGACGACCACCTCCGTGCCGGTCTACCTGGTCGCCGCGCTTCTGCTGTACGTCGTGGTCCTGCGGGGCGAGCTGCTGCCCTTCCCCGACTACCAGCCGCTTCTCGAGGACCCGGCCGCCTGGCTGACCAGCCTGATCCTGCCGTGGATCGCGCTGGCCGCCCTGTACGCGGCCATGTACATCCGGCTCACGCGGGCCTCGATGATCGAGACCATGGCGGAGCCGTACATCAGGACCGCGCGGGCGAAGGGCCTGCACGAGCGGACGGTGGTGGTCAAGCACGGGCTGCGCGCCACGATGACGCCGATCCTCACCATCTTCGGCATCGACCTGGGCGGCCTGCTGGCGGGAGCCATGATCACCGAGACGATGTTCGGGCTGCCGGGGCTGGGCAAGCTGACCTTCGACGCGATCGCCAGGTCCGACCAGCCCGTGGTCCTCGGTGTCACGCTGCTGGCGGCGTTCTTCGTCACCTTCGCCAACCTGGCCGTGGACCTGCTCTACGGCGTGATCGACCCGAGGGTGAGGTACTCGTGATCCTCGACGTCACCGGCCTGTCCGTCAGCTTCGGCGCCACCACGGTGGTCGACGGCCTCTCGCTGTCGGTGGACCGCGGCCGGACGCTGGGCATCGTCGGCGAGTCCGGTTCCGGCAAGTCCGTCTCGTCGCTGGCCGTCATGGGGCTGCACCGCGCGGCCACCGTGACCGGCTCGATCGTCTTCGACGGGGACGAACTCGTCGGCGCGCCCGCCGAGCGGTTGCGGCGGTTGCGCGGCTCCCGGATGGCGATGATCTTCCAGGATCCGCTGACCTCGCTGCACCCCTTCTACACGGTGGGGGAACAGATTGCCGAGGCCTACCGGCTGCACCGCCGTACCGGCAGAAAGGCCGCGCGCGAGCGGGCGGTGGAGATGCTCGCCGAGGTCGGCATCCCCGACCCGCGCCGGCGCGCCGGGGAGCATCCGCACCGCTTCTCCGGCGGCATGCGCCAGCGGGTCATGATCGCGATGGCGCTGGCCTGCGAGCCCGACCTGCTCATCGCCGACGAGCCGACGACCGCCCTGGACGTGACCGTCCAGGCGCAGATCCTCGAACTGATCAAACAGATCCAGGAAGACCGCAGGCTGGCCGTCATCATGATCACGCATGATCTCGGTGTGGTCGCCCGCGTCGCGGACGAGGTCCTGGTCATGTACGGCGGGCGCGCGGTGGAACGAGCCGAGGCCAGGCCGCTCTTCAAGGATCCGCGCCACCCGTACACCCAGGGGCTGCTGGAATCGATTCCCGGGATGGGCCCGGACCGGGCGGGCCGGCTCCGGGCGATCCCCGGCGCCCCGCCCTCGCCGCCGGCGTTCCCGGCCGGGTGCCGGTTCCACCCGCGCTGCCCCTCGGCCATGGCGGTCTGCTCGGCAGAGGCCCCGGCGCTGACCGGCACCCGTCGCATGATCGCCTGTCATCTCGAAGGAGCGCAGCCATGACCTTGCTGTCCGTCCGCGACCTGCGGGTGGGGTTCAAAACCGGCCGCCGCGCCGAGGTCAGGGCCGTGAGCGGGGTCAGCTTCGACCTGGCCGCCGGTGAGACGCTGGGGCTGGTGGGAGAGTCCGGCTGCGGCAAGTCCACCACCGGGCGGGCCATCGTCCGCCTCCTGGAGCCGACCGCCGGCAGCGTCCACCTGGACGGGCGTGACATCACCCACACCGGCCGGCGCGATCTCCTGTCCTCGCGCAAGGACATGCAGATGATCTTCCAGGACCCGTTCGCCTCGCTGAACCCCCGGCAGACGGTCCACCAGATCATCTCCGGCCCGCGGCGCCTGCTCGACCACGCGGGCACGGCCGAACTCCTGACCAGGGTGGGGCTCTCGCCCGAGCACGCCGGCCGCTTCCCCCACCAGTTCTCCGGCGGCCAGGCCCAGCGCATCGGCATCGCCCGCGCGCTGGCGTCGCGGCCGAAGCTGATCGTCTGCGACGAGCCCGTCTCCGCGCTCGACGTCTCGATCCAGGCCCAGATCGTCAACCTGCTCGCCGACCTGCAGGCCGAGCTCGGCCTGGCCTACCTGTTCATCGCGCACGACCTGGCCGTGGTACGCCATGTGAGCACCCGCGTGGCGGTCATGTACCTGGGCCGGATCGTGGAGATCGGCCCCCGCGAACGGCTCTACGCCGAACCCGCCCACCCCTACACCCAGGCGTTGCTGTCCGCGATCCCCGTGCCCGACCCCGACGAGGAGGCGAGCGGTCAGCGGATCGTGCTCAGAGGCGACCCGCCCAGCCCGGCCGCCCCGCCGCCCGGCTGCTCCTTCCATCCGCGCTGCCACCTGGCACAGGACCGCTGCCGCGTGACCCCGCCCGAGTTACGCGAGGTGAACGGCCGGCAGGTCGCCTGCCACCTGGCCTGAACCCCGCCCCCCGAACCCGGGACCAGAAGCGGTGCGCGCCTGGCCGAGACGGAACCGGCGCAATACGGAGAAGGATCCGGCGCCGGCCTCGGTGAACTGAATCTCCGTCACCCTGAACTCCCCCGCCAGTTCACGCCCCGCGAGCGCGGCGGCGCACCGCGCACCCAGCGTGGACGTGCGCGGGTGGGCGATCGTGGCGTGGGCCGGGAAGCCCATGGCGGCCATGGGCGGCGGCAGCAGCGTGCGGCGCAGGCCCGCCCAGGCGCCGTCCACGTCGAGAACGCGAACGAACACGCCGCCGTCCATCGCGAAGACGTCGCCCAAGCGCAGGCGGAAGGGCGGCCGCTCGGCGGCCTGCGACGCGGCGCGCTTCAGCAGCAGAGTCTCGTCGAGGGTCTCCTCGGGATACACGAGGGTCACGTGCGCCGGCACCACGTGGGCCATGCGCGGGTCCCAGGTCCGCCGCAACCGTTCCAGCCGCTCGGCCGCCGGCCCCCGCAGGGCGATGGACAGGTGCCGTCTCACCCGAAGTCCGCGCCGAGCACCACGGCGTACAGGGCGCGCAGTTCCCGGCCGGTGATCGGCGGCAGCATGTGGTTGGCGCCGACCAGGATCAGGTAGAGCAGCTTGCCCATCACCTCGGACGCGGCCGGATCGCCGGAGCGTTCCCGCCACACCGTACGCAGGAACTCGATCCGGGTGTGGTCCACCCTGCGCAGCATGGCGGCGACGTCCTGGTCCTGCATCGCCCAGGCGCGGACCGCGACCTCCGGGTCCGACGTGGGCTCCTTGGCCACCAGTTCCAGCAGGCGTTTGATCTTCTCCTCCGGGTCCGGGTCGCCCGCCAGGGCCGTCTCGATGTAGCGGGTGGTCATCGTCGCCTCGTAGTGCTCCAGCAGGGCGGTCCTGAACCCGGGCATGCCCTTGAAATGGTGGTAGAAAGAGCCCTTGGTCAGTTCCAGCCGGGCCATCAGCCGTTCGATGGTCAGTCCCGGTGCGCCGTGCTCGGCGAGGATCACCAGCCCGGCGTCCAGCCAATCCTGTCGGTTCGCCACGAAGCTCCTTCTGCGGTACGTGCGTCGACCGTACCTTAGGGTATGCCGCACCGTACCCCGAAGAACTCGATCAACCGGCTTGTTCCCGGGCGAGCAGGCGCGCGCGGTCCCGCCAGGCGCGTTCCCACTGCCGGGTCAGCGCGGGGTAGACGATCAGGTGGCGGAACGGGGCGATGCCCGCCATGTACAGGCGCCCGAAGAGGCCGTTGGGCTTGACCAGGGCCGTGCACCTCAGGTGGTACGTGCCGTCGCCGGTCGGCAGCCAGCTCAGGTGCATGATCGTGTGGACGGTCTTGTTCGCCAGTTCGCGGGCGGCCTCCCGGTCCAGGAAGTACACCTCCGTGAACGGGTCGGTGCACGGGGGTACGCCGTCCGCGGTCTCGGCCAGCTCACGCGGCAGCCGCTCGCGCAGCGAGGCGACCCGGTGCCCCAGTCCGGTCCTGGGCGTGTCCCAGCCGAACAGGGCGCCGATCTTCCAGCGCAGCCCGAGCAGGAATCGGACCACGGCGGGCTGCCCACCGGCGTCGTAGGCGGCCCGGAGCGCGGCGAGCATCACGGGGAAGTCGCCGGGGCCGGCGCCGGGGGTGCGGAAGGTCCACACGTCCTCGACCCGGAAGTCGGGGGTGAACTCGTGGATCCGCCATGGCTGGGCGAGATGGGCGGTTGCCGGGATGCGCATCTGTCATTCCTTCCTGGGTGCCAGGTGCTTCGAGACTCCAAGTTCCGCAACTGCGAGTTCCGTAACTCCTAGTCCCGTATCATGCATCCATGACCGATCGAAAGCAAGCCCGCGGCCGCGGGGGCCGGCCCCGGGACAGCCGCGTCGATGACGCCATCGCCGCCGCCGTGCGGGAACTGCTGTCCGAGACGGGGTACGCGCGGCTCACGATGGCCGAGGTTGCCGCGCGTTCCGGAGCGGGGAAGGCGGCGATCTACCGGCGATACGCCAGCAAACAAGAAATGATCTTCGATGTGCTCGTGGAGGGCGCGTTCCTGCCGGTGCCGTCCGACCGCGGGTCGCTGCGCGCCGACCTGGCGGCCGTGCTGGCCGAGAGCGCGGACAGTTTCGCCTCGGCCCCACCCGGTACGGTCCCCGGCCTGCTGGCCGACATCCAGGCCGACCCCGAACTCCACCAGCGGTTCGTCACCAGGTACGTCGGCGCCCAGCGGCAGACCTTCGAGGAGATCCTCGACCGCGCGGCGCTGCGCGGCGAGCTCGCCAGGCGGCCCGACCCGGCCGTCCTCAACGCCCTGGTGGTCGGACCCATCTTCGCCTGGCTGTTCCTGCTGGACGGCACCCCGGACCGGCTCCCGGCGCTCACCACCGCACTGCTCGACGCGGCCCTCGCACTCACCGCCGGACGAAACAGTTGAAAGGTACCTTCCCCATGGAAATTCGCCCCGTTGAGCCCGCCGACCTTCCGGCCCTGGTAGATCTCGCCTGCACGGTGTTCGGGCCGTTCTACCTGGACTCCTTCCTGCCCGTGGTCGGCGAAACCGTCTTCGCCAACCGGCACGGCGACTGGAAGGGGGACTACCGGCGCCACCTGGCCGGTGTCCATGACCCGGCCAACGGGAAGTTCGCCGCCGCTGCCCTGGTCGACGGCCAGGTGGCCGGTTTCGCCGGCTGGGCCGTACAGGAATCCGAACGTCACGGCGAGATCGACATCCTGGCCGTCCACCCGGCGCACCGGCGGCTGGGGCTCGGCCGGGCGCTGCTCGAACACGCCCTGGACCAGATCAAGGCCACCGGGGTTGTGGAGATGATCTCGATCGGCACCGGCGGCGACGACTTCCACGCACCGGCGCGCGCCCTGTACGAGTCGTTCGGATTCACGCCCTTCCCGCAGGTCACCTATACGAGGCCGATCTGAGCGGGGCCGGACGGAACGGCGCCGCGAAGACGAGCCCGAAGCACACCGTGGACATCGCGGTGAGCACGATGAGCGGCTCGGGAAAGTACGCGACGCACAGCCACACCGAGAATCCCGAGACCGCGGTGCACGCCAGCGTGAAAGGCGACCAACGCCGCAGGAGCCCCGGCGCCGCACGGACGGCGACGACCACCACGACCGAGAACATCATCGCCAGCATCCCCATCTCGGCGCTGGTCCCGTCGTTGAAGTCCCGCACGGTGACCTGGCGCCCGTTCTCGAACATCGGGCTCGCGGTGACCGCCGCAAGATCCGCGACGGCCCGTTCCCCCGCCGGAAGCGGCCCGGTGAGCGGCGAATGGAACATCAGCAGGTGCGCCACGCCGATCAACCCGATCAGCACGGCCCCGGCGTAGAACAGGCGACGCGACCACGGCTCCATGACAACCTCCCAGAAACATACCATACCGTATGGTATGGACGAGAAGCAGCGTACTCCCCCGTTCCCCGCCGAACGCCGGCGCCCCCCGGACTACCCAAGCCGGGGGGCCTTAGAAGTTGCCGCCATGTGCGGCGCCAGCTGCTTTTAAGAGGATGGATCAGTCCTTACGACGTGTGCTCTGCCATTGAGCCACCGCGGCACGAAGAGCCGCGGGCCGGATTCGAACCGGCACCTCAACCATCACAGTCCACCTCGGTCGATCTGGCGCTCGACGGCGATGCTGAATCTGGAGCGAGAATCTGAACTTGATCGGCTGCCTCTACCTCTTGGGCTACCGGGACGCGTGGTGCCCCGGGAAGGTGTCGAACCTTCACTGTGGCCGTTTGGTCAGCTTCAGCCTCAGCCTCAGCTTGCGCTCCTGGCGCACCCTCGCACGCAGGCGAGGGGGTTCATGGCTCCTACCCGAGCAGGTAGGAGAACACCTTCTCGCCGATCTTCCGGTCGACGATGTCGGCGCCGTTGGCCTCCTCGCGGGCGAACTTGACGGCGTCCTGCAGCTTCTGCACGCGCGCCAGCAGTTCGTTGACGCGGCGCTGCGGCAGCGCGCCGGAGAAGGCGACCTTCGTCCAGTAGCCGACCACGATGTCCTCGGTGAACACCTGCACCTGGGCCGGGTGCTTGTCCGTGGCCTCGGCCAGCACGTGGTTGCGCGGCACCTTCTTGGTCCGGGTCGTCTTGACCGGCTCGGTCCGCCACGCCTCGGTGTGCACGTCCTGGCTCCAGGTCTCGGCCGGGTCGTCGGCCTGCACCTGCACCCGCGTGGACTCCGGCGGCAGTTGCTCGCCTTCGTCGTCGATCGGCTGGTAGAGGTACGCGTGCCGCGTCACACCTCATTTACCTCCTCGACGCAGGCGCAGGCGATGGTGATCAGCGTCCCCTGCTGCGCGTCCACGTGCGTGAGGCTCCCCGACCCGAAACAGAGCCGGCAGGGGAAGGCGGCGGACACGAAGGGGTCCTGCCACACCCGATGCTGCCAGGCCGGCGGCAAAGGAGGAGCCTGACGCTCGGCCCCCCGCTCGGCCGGCTCATTGTCCCCCCCGACCCAGCCCAGCCCACCACAGAACCGACAGCCCAGGAACAGGCCGCCGACGCGCTGACCCTTCCGGCCCCCGCACTCGGGACACTCGATGGGGTCGGTCACGCTCTGCCGGTGCCTTGGCAGGCCGTACACGCGACCCAGGTGCGTTCCCGGTCCCGCGTACCGTTGAGCTCCATCCACTCCCCGCCGGCGCCGAGGCAGGTATCGCACACCGGTTTCTCGTCCTTGGCCATGCTCACGACGGTACGTCGCACACGGTGGTGTGTCTGTTACCTGGAGGGACTGATGTGAGTGACCCGGAGCGGACGTCTCGCGACGGCGCCTCGATCATGGCGTGAGCTCGTGGGCCACGAGGACCTGCCGGGCGGGGCGGGGGACCGTACCGCGTCTGCGCCATTCCCGTGGATAGCCCAGGGAGACCTCTTCGAAGCGGACGCCGTCGTAGTACGTCGTGCGCGGGATGTGCAGGTGGCCGTAGACGACCACGGCCGTGCGGTACCTGAGGTGCCAGCCGGCGGTCAGCTCGGTCCCGCACCACTGGGCGAACCTCGGATAGCGCAGGACGCGAGTGGGCTGGCGTACCAGCGGATAGTGGTTGACGAGCACGAGCGGGACATCGGGATCGCACGCGTCCAGGCGGCGCTCCGTCCATTCCACGCGGGCCCAGCACCATTCCTCCCGGGTCGGATAGGGAGCCGGATCCAGCAGCAGCTCGTCCGTGCACACGACACCGCTCTCGTAGGCCAGCTCCAGCGACTCCTCCTTCGTGTTCACGCCGGGAACGCGGAAGGAGTAGTCGTACAGCACGAACAGCGGCGCGATGGTGACCGGGCCGCCGGGTCCGTCCCAGACCAGGTACGGATCCTCGGGGGTACGGATGCCCAGGCGGCGGCACATCCGCACGAGATAGCGATATCTGTCGTCGCCGCGAAGCTGGACCGGGTCGCCCTTCGGCGTCCACAGCTCGTGGTTGCCGGGCGCCCAGATGACCTGGGCGAACCGGCGGGCCAGCAGGCTGAGCGCCCACTCGATGTCCGCGGCGCGCTCGCCGACGTCACCGGCGATGATCAGCCAGTCGTCCTCGTGCTCCGGCACGAACCCTTCGACGAAACGCCGGTTCTCGGCATAGGCGACGTGCAGGTCGCTCACCGCGACCAGATTTCCCGCCTTCATGGGGGCATTCGTCCAGACATGCTCACCATTCTCATCCACGGCATCGCCCGCACGCTCGCTCCTTCCAACAGCGAAGGGACGACGACGCATCGGGGTGTTGTCACTGAGCGGTCTCCCAGGCCCTCCACAACCCGGCGTAGACGCCACCGGCATCGACCAGTTCTCCGTGGGTGCCGGTCTCGATGATGCGGCCGTGCTCCATCACCATGATCCGGTCGCAGGTCGCCGCTTGGGAGAGCCGGTGCGCGATGACGACCGCGGTCCGGCCGGCGAGGACGGCGTCAGCGGCACGGTCGAGCTGTCCGGCGTAGGTGGAGCCGGCCTCGGCGGTCGCTTCGTCGAGGATCACCAGGTCAGCGTCGGTGAGCAGCAGGCGGGCGAGGGCGAGCTGCTGCGCCTGTGCGTCGGTGAGCGGGTGTCCGCCGACACCCAGCAGGGTGTTCAACCGGTCGGGCAGAACATCGAGGATCGATGCGGCGCCGGTGGCTACCAGCGCTGCGTGGAGGTCGCGGTCGGTGGCCCCGGGTGCGGCGAGGGTGAGGTTGTCGCGCAGGGTGCCCGCGAAGACGTGGACCTCCTGGGTGATCATCGCGGTACGGCTGGGGCGAGCCACCCTCCCGCCCGCGGGTAGGTGGGTGCCGGCGACCACGCCGGCGAGCGTGCTCTTGCCCGCCCCGGACACGCCGACGACGGCCACGCACTGACCGGACGGGATGTCGAGGGTGATGTCGTCGAGCACCCGTGGCCCCTCGCCGTAACGGAACGAGACCTCGTCGAGCTGTACGGCGGTGCTCGCGGCCCGCACGGGGACATCCGGCGAGCTGCCCGCAATCGTGACGACCCCGATCATGCGGCTCAGCGATGCGAGGGCGGACTGGAGGGTGTCGATGACCAGCAGCAGCTGGTTGACCGGTCCGAGCAGGCGTAGCACGAGCAGCATGGCGGTGGTGGCGCCGCCGACGGTCGACGCGTCGTGGTCGATGAGGACGAAGCCGACGACGAGTACGGCGGCCAGGCTCAGGCACTCCCCGAGGTTGAGCCGGGCGTTGAGCATGCTCAGCACGGTGCGTGCGCGTAGCGTCTGCCGTACGACGCGCCAGGAGTCCGTCATCACGGCCCGGTGTCGTCGCTCGGCGAGCCCGAAGCCGAGCACGGTGGCGTAGCCGCGCTGGGACTCGAGGATCTGCTGGGCACGCGCGCTCATCGCCGTGCGCTCGGCGCGGTAGACCCCTGGTCCGGCGCGCACGTACCACCGCACGGCCAGCAAGTAGACCGGCAGCACGACGGCGAAGGCGGCCGCGTAGGGCCATTCCAGTGCCGCGAGCCCGCCCAGCGACACGATGATGGTGAAGGCGGTGACGGTGAGCGCCGGGATCACGGCGGGGGCCGCGTCGGCGACCGCGGTGACGTCGTCGCTGGATCGCGAGATCAGGTCTCCGGTGCCGGCGCGCTCGACGAGGTGCTGGGGGAGCGTCATCGCGTGGCCCACGAGCCGCTCGCGCAGCGCGGCGAGGATGGAGTGGTAGACGCGGGTGGCGACCACGATCGTCAGCGCGGTGCCCGCGGCACCGAGGACTGCCGAGAGCGCCATGACGACCGTGACCGTCAGCACGGTGGCGAGGTCCGCGGTGCCGGCCCGCACGCGGTCGACGAGGAATCCGATCGCCACGGGAACGATCAGGTCGACGCCGGTACTGACGATCCCCAGGACCCCGGTGGCGGCGAGCCGGAGCCGGTAACCGTGGCTGAGCCGCCACAGCTCTCCGATCGTCTCGCGGCCGCTCGCGACCGGCAGCCCGGGATGTGAAGCCTGGGTCTCGGGGACGGCGGAGGTGCCGCTCACCGCGCCGTCCTCGCGGGCGCGGGTACGTCGTCAGGCAGCTCGACGACGCGGTCGCAGGCGGCGAGCAGCGCCGGGGTCGAGGCGATCAGCAGCGTCGAACGGCCTGCCCGGACACCGCGCAGCCGGCCCGCGATCGTGTGTTCGGTGACCGAGTCGACCGCGGTGGCCGGGTCGTGCAGCACGAGCACCGGCGCGTCGCTCGCCAGGGCGCGGGCGAGCGCGACCCGCTGGCGCTGCCCGCCCGAGAGCCGGTTGCCGCCCTCGCCGACCGGGAGGTCGAGGTCGGCCGCGAAGTCGTCGCAGGCGGCGGCTCGCACCGCGGCGTCCACCCGCTCGGGCGCGCCCGCGATCACGGCGACGTTGTCGCGGAGGGTGCCGCTGAACAGGGTGGCACGGTGCGGCGCGACGGTGACCAGGGAGCGGTACTCGACCGGGGACAGCTCCCGCGCCGCGATCCCGTCGAGCCGCGCCTCGGCCCCTCCTTCGGCCCGCGGGTCCAGCAGTGCCTCGACGACACGGGCGGCGTTCCGGTCGCCGGCGCGCACGCCCACCAGCTCGCCGGGCTCCACCCGGATCGTCACGCCGGGCCCGGAGACGCCCGGCACGACCACGTCCAGCTCCGGCACCGCGGTGACCTCCCCGCGGGTCACCTCATCGGGCCCAGCCGTCGTGGCGTTGTCCCGCAGCACGTCGAGGATGCGCGCGGACGAGGCGCGTGCGCCGGCCAGGTTGGGGATGGAGATGTTCGCGATCGCCTGGATCTGCGGCAGCAGTGCCTGGGTGAGGCCGACGGCGGTGATCAGCCCGCCGGTGCTGAGCTGTCCGTCCACGGCGAACCAGCCCGCCAGCCCCATCACCGCGGCGACGAACGTGCCGCTGACCACGCCCGAGCCCACGAGGAACCTTCCCAGCAGGCCCGCGTTGCGCCTGGCGCCGGCGAGGGTCTGCTGGCTCGCCTGCCGGTAACGGCTGGTCGCCTCGGCCTCGGCACGCACCCCTTTGATCACCCGGTAGCCGGCGACGAGGTCCGTGGCCTGCCCGACCGTGGAGGCCAGCAGCGCCTGGTACGCGCGGGTGTCCCGGGAGAGCCGCTCGCTGAGCACGCCCATCGACCAGACAGCGACCGGCGCCCCGACCAGCACCACGAGTCCGAGCAGCCAGTGCGTCGCCAGCAGCGATGCCGCGATGAATCCGATGGCCGTGATCCTCGAGACCGGGATGATCGTCAGGATCACCGCGTTGGACAGGCGCGCGACGTCGTTCGTCATCACTGAGACCACGCCGCCGTCCGGCGCACGGGCGGTGCCGCCGACCGGGTGCAGGACGCCCGTGGAGAGGGTGCCGCGGAGCCGGTGCTGCAGTATCTGCACCGCGTAGGCGGTCAGCCGCAGCGAGAACCTCGCCGCCGACGTCAGCGCGACGTAGAGGGCCACCAGCACGCCGAGCCACAGGACCAGCTGTCCCCCGTCCCCGGTCGCCAGGGCCCGGTCGATCGCGAGTCCCATCACCACCGGGACCGCGGACTCGCCCACCTGCCACACGATCGCCAGCAGCATCGCGGGAACGCTGACCCGCCTCACCGAGAAGATCACGCGCAGCAGGAACCGGCCCGGAGTGATCCCCGGCCCGGACTCGAACGGCCGGGCGCCGGGCGGCTCGGCGGGATCGAGCAGGAGCACGGGCAGCCGGCGGGTCAGGGGCCCTCGCCCCAGTCCCGCGGTGTCGGAGAAACGCGAGGAGTTCCTCACACCTGACCCCGGTCCCGGCTCCCAAGCGGGAAGCACCAGAGCAGAGCGTCGGCGAAGATCCCTCGCCACCACGCGTAGTCGTGTCCGCCGGCGAACTCTCTGTAGAGAGTGTCGTAGCCCTTCCCGGCGAGCACGTGATCCAGCCAGCGACTGTGGGTGTTCGAGCCCTCCAGCTCCCCGACGTCGTGAAAAATGCGGATCGGTGCCGTCTCCGCGGCCAGGTAGTCGGCGATCAGCGTCGGTACGGGGGTACGGCGCAGCAGCTCACCTGCCCCGGTGCCCCACGTGAGGTCAGGGTGGTACCCGCACGACGGGGACTGGAGGATGGCGTTGCCGAACGTCGCCGGGTGGTGGAGCGCCGTCCAGCCGGCGCACAGACCGCCGAAGCTCTCGCCGGCCAGCGCGACGTCACCGGGGTTCCGCGAGAGCGGATACCGGTGATGGAGCCACGGCAGCAGTTCCTGGACCAGCATCCGGGAGAACGCCGGGTCGCAGAGCAGTTCCTTGTCGCGCCGGAGTGCGGGCTGATCGACGAGGACCACCACGCAGGGCCGGATCAGTCCCGCCCGGACCAGGGCGTCACGAACGCTCGGCGCGCTGTGGTCCGGCGTCCCGTCCAGGTGGATCACGAAGGGCAGTGCGCTCTCGTCCGAGAACTCTCCGGGGGGCATCGAGACCCAGATGCGGCGTTCGTCTCCCAGGATCTCGCTCGCCAGCACGGCGGTTTCCGCTGCCGCGGCCGGCCGCGCTTCGGCCTGATCGAGCCAGGGCAACGGCGCCGCGTCGGGCAGCACCGCCACCGAGGCTCCGGAGAATCGCTCCACCGAGCACTCCGAGAACCTCGGTGGCGGGTTGAACGGGTCCGGTACCCGGACGCCCTCACCGGCCGGCCCACGTCGGGCGAGCACGTACGAGAAGCGCAGGTCGGAGCGCATCCGCAGGGTGAGAACGTGGAACGGCGTCCCCGCCACCGAGGCGAACTCCGTGTCGATCGGGTTGAAGCCGATTCTGGGGCCGATCACCACCGAGAGGGTGACCGTCATGTCGTCTCCGGGCTCGTCGACGAACGTCACCTCCACCTCGTCCGCGGAGACGCGCTCGACAAGCGGCGCACCCGTCTCCCCGAGATGTCGTCTGAACCGTTCCGGGCTCCACTCACCGGTCGACAGCTTCTCGACGATCGGATCAGCCATGTCTCGCGCTCTTCACGTCGGTGTGGTCAGCGGACCTCCGCCGGGTTCGTTCGCGGCCGAGTGGCACCACCTGGGGGCTGCCGGCCACCGGATCGGGCACCACCAGGCAGCGCAGACCGAACACCTCCTCGACCAGCTCGGCCGTGACCACCTCGTCCGGAGTGCCCTCGGCGACCACGGCGCCGTCCTTCATGGCGATCAGGTGGGTGCCGTAGCGGGCGGCATGGTTCAGGTCGTGCAGTACGGCGACCAGGGTGTGGCCGACGTGGTGCAGGTCGGTGAACAGTTCCATCATCTCGATCTGGTGGGTGATGTCGAGGAAGGTGGTCGGTTCGTCGAGCAGCATGATGTCGGTGTGCTGCGCGAGCGCCATCGCCACCCACACGCGCTGGCGCTGCCCGCCCGACAGCTCGTCCACCAGGCGCCTGGACAGGTCGGTGACCGAGGTCTGGTGCATCGCCCTGAGCACGGCCCGCTCGTCGTCCTCGGTCCACTGCCGGATGAACCCCTGGTGGGGGTACCGTCCCCTGGCCACCAGGTCGGCGACGGTGATCCCGTCCGGGGCGATCGAGGTCTGCGGCAGCAGTCCGACCCGCCGCGCCACCTCTTTGGTCTTGTAGATGTTGATGTCGGCGCCGTCGAGGACGACCTGCCCGGCCGACGGCTTGAGCAGCCGGGACAGGCCGCGCAGCAGGGTGGACTTGCCGCACGCGTTCGGGCCGACGATGACCGTGAACGACTCGTCGGGGATCGCCACCGAGAGGTGCTCGGAGATGGTCCGCTTGTCGTAGCCGATCGTCGCCGACTCGACACGGAGGCGCGCGGCGCCGGGCGGGGTGGCGCTCATAGGCGTCTCCTGGCTTCGGTGAACAGCAGGTATCCGAGGTAGCCGCCGCCGAGTACGACGGTGATGACGCCGACCGGCAGCGGGGTGGGGGCGACGTGCTGGGCGAGGTAGTCCGACGCCAGGCACAGCAGCGCGCCGACGAAGGCCGCGGGGGCGAGGGTGATCCCGGCGGTACGGGCGAGCCGGCGTGCGATCTGCGGGGCGACCAGGGAGATGAACGCGATCGGCCCGGAAGCGGCCGTGACCGTCGCCGTCAGCGCCACTCCCACCAGGATCAGGCCGAGGCGGGCGGGCGAGACCCGTACCCCTTGCGAGGCGGCCGCGTCGTCACCCAGCTCCATCTGCCGCATCGGCCGGCTCAGCATCCCGGCCGGCAGCAGGAGTACGGCGACGCAGGCGCCGCCGATGACGACCTGGTCCCAGGACACGCCGTTGAGTGACCCGGCACCCCACGCGGCCGCGGACATCGCCTGGTCCAGGTCGGCCTTGATGATCAGCCAGGTGTTGAGCGACGCGAGCATGGCCGAGACGCCGATGCCGACGACGATCAGCCGGAACCCCTGCACTCCTCGTCGGTAGGCGAGCACGTACACGGCCACGGCGGTGGCCATCCCGCCCAGCAACGCCCCGCCGACCAGTTGCACGTAGGTGCCGTTGACGACCAGGATCACGATCAGCGCGCCGGTGTAGGAGCCTTGGGAGAACCCGATGATGCCGGGTTCGGCGAGAGGGTTGCGCAACAGCGACTGGAAGACCGCCCCGCTCACCCCCAGAGCCGCGCCGAACACCAGCGCCGCGACCACCCGGGGCAGCCGCCACTCGACCACGATGTCGAGGACGATGCCCGTCTCCCGGCCGGTCAGCGCGGAGAGCACCTGCCCGGGACTCAACTGGTACGAGCCGGTCATCAGCGCGAGCACCGCCGTACCGGCGACCGCGATCGCGAGCACCGCGCAGACGACGGCCGAGCGCCACTGGAGCCGTACCGCGATCCGCCCGCGCCGCAGCACCAGCACCCGCCGCCCGAAGTCCACCCGCGGAAGGTGCGCGCTCATGGCCCGCTCGCCTTCTTCCGCCGCGCCAGTGCGACGAGAACGGGAGCGCCGACGAAGGCGGTGACGACTCCCACGGGGATCTCGCCGGGTCTCATCACGACGCGGCCGAGGATGTCGGAGATCAGCAGCAGGCTGGGGGCGAGGAGGACGCTGTAGGCGAAGATCCAGCGTTGGTGCGGGCCGACGATCCAGCGGGCCACGTGCGGCACCATGAGCCCGACGAATGCGATGGGTCCGGCGATCGCGGTGGCGCCTCCGGCGAGGAGGGTGAGTGCGATCACCGCGAGCACGCGGGTGCGTACCAACCGGACCCCTTGGGCGACCGCCGTCTCGTCACCCAGAGCCAGGGCGTTGAGCGGGCCCGACAGCGCGAAGGCCAGGATGAGCGCCACCGCGAAGAACGGCAGGATCGGCCACACGACCTCGAGCGGGCGACCCACGATCGACCCGGCGTTCCAGTACCGCATCGTGTCGAAGGCATCCGGGTTGGTCAGCTGGAGCGCCTCCCTGGCGCCACCGAGCACAGCGCTGACACAGACCCCGGCGAGCACCATGACCACCGGCGAGGAGCCCTGCCGGGTCGACCCGAGGGCGAGCACCAGGAGCGTGACGATCAGTGCCCCCGCGAACGCGAACCACATGTAGCCCTGGGCGGCGCGGACGCCGAGCAAGCCCACGGCGACCGTCACCGCGAAGGACGCACCGGCATGGACGCCGAGGATGCCCGGATCGGCCAAGGGATTGCGGGTGAGGGCCTGGAGCAGCGCGCCCGACAGACCGAGTGCGACGCCGACGACCAGACCCACGATCGTGCGCGGCAGCCGGAAGTCGCGGATCGCGAACTGGTCGATGCCGGCCGAGGAGTGGAACAGCGCGTCCCATACCACCGACGGCGCGATCGCCGTCGAGCCGATCATGACACTCAGCACCAGCAGGGCCGCCAGCACCACCAGCGCGACGACCAGGCCGAGCAGACGACGACGCGGTCCGGGCACCGTCCCGGCGCCCGGACCGTCCTGCCGCAGGGCGAGGGCTGTCACTTCTCGGCTGGGAGGGTCGCCAGTGCGCGGTCGAGCGAGTCCAGGTACCGGATGACGGGCCCGTAGGAGTTGTTGCCGGGGCAGAAGACTCCCAGCGCACGACCGGAGCTCACGGCGGGCAGCGCCTTCCAGGTGTTGGTCTCGACGACCGGCACGAAGGACTTGGCCGGCTTGCCCTCGGCGTCGACCGGGTAGGTGATCACGTCGTACTTGGACAGCTCACCGATCTGCTCGAAGGGCAAGGAGTCGTAGGCCAGGGGGTCCTTGCCCTCGGCCGCCTCGGGCAGGTCGAGGCCGATGTCGTCCCGGGCGATCTCGGAGCAGCCGATGTCCGCGATGTAGAACGTCCCGGGATCGTTCCAGTCTCCGCGGGAGACGTCGACGAACGCGGTGCCGTCGATGACCTTGCCGTAGGTCTGCTGGATCTTGGTGACCTTCTCCTTGAACGCCGCCTTCTGCCGGCCGAGCGCGTCCGCCACGTTGCCGGCCTCCGCGATGGCGTCGGCGAAGGCCTTCCACTCGGTGTCGAGCCCCCAGAGCACGGTCGGGGCGATCGCCTCGAGCCGCTTGCCGACCTTGTCCCAGTCATTCGAGTGGAACTGGACCAGGATGAGGTCCGGCTTGAGGCCGGCGAGCTTCTCGAGGTCCACCTCACCGCCGTCGCTGCCGACGATCTCGGCCGCCTCGTACGCGGTCCTCTGTTCCGCCGGCAACACGGCGAGGTCGGAGTCGGACACCGCGGTGACGCCCACCGGCTTGCCGCCCAGATCGATGAAAGGGAGGTTCGTGTTGCCGATCGTGACGATCCGCTGGGGGGCGACGGGAACCTCGATGGTGCCGTTCTCGGCCTTGACGCTGCGGGTCTCGGCGGCCTTGACGCTGGGGGTCTGGGCGGCCTTGTCGCCGGCAGAGCCGCAGGCGGTGAGGACGAGCGATGCGCTCATCAGCGCGGCGGCGAGGGCCGCGCCGCGCCTCATCAGGGGGATGTTGCTCATGGGTGTTCTCTTCTTTTCTTCCCGGGGGAGGGGTTCAGTCAGCGGAGGAGCTCGTGGACGGTGGCGCCCAGGCCGATGGTGTGCGCCGACCTGCGCGTGAGGCCGGCGCGGGCGATGACGGCGTCCAGCTCCGCCGCGGTGCGAAGGCCGGAGCCGTGGCAGACCAGGCCGATCAGGTCGGCCTCGCCGTCGTGCTCGTCGAGGTCGCCGGTGTCGAAGACCTCCTCGATCAGCAGCACCCGTCCGCCGGGGACGAGGTTCTCGGCCGCCCGGCGGAGTGCGTGAGCGGCATCGGCGTCGGGCAGGGTCTTGAAGGCGCGGCTGACGAGCACGGCATCGGCCGCCGGGCTGGGCTCGAAGACGGACTGCTCCAGCACGCTGACCCGCGTGCGTTGCCGCTCGTCGGGAATCGTGGCGGGCAGGTCGCGGCGCAGCCAGTCGGCCTGGGCGGGCAGGGCGCAGATCGTCACGCGCAGGCTCTCGTGGGCTGCGACGTACGCACGGGCGTGGGCGCCGGCGCCACCGGAGTGGATCACCAGGTGCCGGACTCCGGCCAGCAGATCGGACGTGGCGATCGGTTCGGCCAGCGCGGGCTGGAACTTCGCCAGGCGCTCCAGGTGACGGTCCTCGTAGTCCTGCTCGGCTCGTACGTCGGCGAAGGTCTGGCCGGTGACCGAGGCGTAGGCGGGCCGTCCGGTGCGGACCGACTCCGTGAGGCCGTGGATCCCGAGCATCTCGCGACCGACCACCCCGGCGGAGTGGAGCCGGTCGGCGATGAACTCGAGAGTGAGGACGTCACCGACCGGCGTCAGGGCGTAGTGACCTGGTTCTGTCTCGGTCACCACGTCCAGGGTGTGCAGGTAACGCAGCAGCTTGCCCAGAGCGCGCTCGTCGGCGCCGGCCTTGGCGGCCAGCTCGGTCACGCTGGTCACGCCGCGGGAGACCAGATCGGGAACGCCCAGCTCGACGGCGGTGCGGATCGCGATCGGCGCGACGAGCTCGGTCAGGTCGTGGAGCTTCTGGAACGGGGTGACCGTCCTGTCCGGGTCGGGTACCGCCCCGTCGGTCCCCAGGGCGACGACCGCGGAGCGGCGCCAGTAGCCGGCGAAGTCGACGTCCTCCTTGGGCACGCCACGGTCCTCGATCAGATGCCGGCGGATGTCCCGGACGGCCGTGTGCTCGCCGGCCAGCCACGCGAACATCTGGCCCGGCCACCACTCCGCGCCGCGGACGGCCTCGATGAGCGGCGACACGGTCCCGGCCGTCACACCGGGGCGGACCAGCCACGTCACGTCCACTCCTGGCAGCTCGCGCAGTTCCTGGCGGTGGGCGTCCTCGGCGATCTCGATGAACACCTGCGCGCGGGCGTCGGGCGGGAGCTCGTCGAGCAGGCGGCCGATCGCGGGAAGTGCGGTGTCGTCGCCCGCCACGAGCCACCAGTCGGCGCCGGCCGGGAACGCCTTGGACGTGCTCGGGCCGCTGAGGTGGATCCGGTCACCCGGCTGGGCGCGATAGGCCCACGTCGTTCCCGCCCCCACCCCGTGCTTGACGAAGTCCACGTCCAGCTCGCCGGCCTCGGGGTCCCACCGGCGAACCGTGTAGGCCCTCGACAGCGGCCGGGGATTCCTGGGCACGATCAGCCTGGCCTCGCCCTGGACCGGGAGCACCGGATCGCGCTGACCTGGGTACAGGAAGTAGAACCCGAGGTCGTCGTCGAAGCCCGAGGACTCGAAGGCCGGCCGCGCGAAGCCGTCGGCGGTGGTGAACGCGCGCAACTGTTCGCCGCTCAGCGTGACCCGCCGCATCCCCGGGGTGATGTCAGCGGTCCGGACCACCTCGACCTCACGCAGGGTCGGCGGGTGCACGGTGAGCCGGCGCGAGGTCTTGGGCATACGGGGAACCGAACTTTCCGCTCGTTTTCGAGGGCCATCATCGAGAAGGCATGCGCTGGTAAGGTTAGGCATACCTCACCTACAATAGTGTGCGCAGGCTGCCTTATGGTTAGGACGTGGTGGTGTCCTCGTCGTTCGTCGCGGGCGCCGGCGACCCGCCGCCGATTCCGGCCGCGCGGATGGGTTCGGCGGATGCGTCCGTTCGACCGCTGCTGCTCTGGGTTCGCACTGGCGTGGCGCACGTACGCCTCGACGGCGGGCCGGTACTCCACCTCGGGGCCGGCGAAGGCGCCTGGATTCCCGCGGATGGCTGGGCGGAGCGGGAAATCACCACCGAGCCAGGCACTGTCGCCTTCCCGCTGTGGCCTCATGCCGGCGTCGGGGCTCGGGGGTTGTCGGAACTGACGTGGTTCGCCGTTCCCAGGGGCTGGCAGGACTGGTTGATTCAGCTCTTCAACCTGCAGGTCACTCCGTTCAGCGGCCGCGGGTACTCCCCCGAGGCGATCGAGGAGCTCCTCCGGCGTCCTGGCTCGCGTTCGCCGGCGCCCATCAGGGCGAGCTCAGAGGGGTTCACCTCGCCGGCGATGCCGCGGGCCCACGGCGCCAGGGCAGTCGCCGAGGAACTGATTCGCGACCCCGCGCTTGACCTCACGGTCGAGCAATGGGCGTCGCGGGTGCTCTCCAGCGCGCGCACCCTTCGCCGTGACTTTCTCGCCGGCACCGGCCTCACGTTCGAGCAGTGGCGGCTGCTCTGCCGGCTCGGCGCCGCCGTGGAGTTCCTCGCCGCCGGTTACGACGTGGACCAGGTGGCCGCTCGAGTGGGCTTCGCCAGCCGCAACGGCCTCACGCGGGCCTTCAAGGGACGGTTCGGGCTGACCCCCCACGAGTTCGGACGGGAGCTCTCCGCCCGGCCCGGCGCCGGCGGGCTGACGCAACGGGCGGCGGCGGCACGGCAGACCGACGACCTGATCCGGATGACGCGCGAGATGGACACCCCCGCCGCGCCTGAGATGCTGCCCGCGGCCAGCACGCCGTCCCACACCAATGACATCCACGTCCTCAGCTGGATGTACCGAGGCAGCGGGTACCTGGACATCGGCGACCAGCGCTACGAGAGGGAGCGAGGGGTGGCGACCTGGATCCCCGCGGAAACGGAGCATGTCACCGGCCTCCGCGAGAACTCCGTCTCCCTGCCGCTGGGCAACGCGAGTACCGGCGACCTCCAACTGGCAGCGCCTCTGCAGGTGCGGTTCTCGCCCGCGTGGGACGACTACTTGATGTTCTGCTCGATCAGCGCCAGGTCCGGACTGCGTCCCGACGACCACAACCCCCGCCACATCCTCGACCTGTTCGCGGAACAGGTCGCCGCGCAGCGGGCGCTGTCGGTGCCGATGCCCGCCGATCCGCGCGCGCGTGCCGTCGCGATGGAGTGCTTGCGCCGCATAGGCGAGCCTGCCGGGACGTCTGATCTTGACGTCCACGTTGAGATCCAACGTGCCTTCCGCGACGAGACAGGAATGACACTGGGCCGCTGGCGCTATGCCGCCCGCATGCGCATCGCTCGCGACCTGCTCGCCGCAGGCGCCCCGCCCAGCGCCGTCGCGCGCCGGATCGGATACGCCCACCTGCCCACGTTCAGCACCGCCTTCTCCCGCTTCCATGGACTGTCTCCACGCGACTACCAGCAACGCGAGTCCGAGCGAAACCAGTAGCACCGTCGCCGCCCTGTCCGCCGTGACCAGAAGGCCCTCCTGCCTACCTGCCGGCTTCTCGGAACCGGTCCTGCTCATGGTGCCCCTCGGACGCACTTGGGCACATGATCGCGCCCTTCGCGGGCTCGAAGCCGAGACGACCGAGACTGGGGCGATGCCGTGAAGTTCGCCGCCTGTACGGCCGCGCGCATCGGCGAGGTCTCAGGGGTTCAGATGGCCGATACCAGCATCTGGACCTGGACGGGCGGGCCAGAAGGGTGCCCATCATCGCCAAGATGTTCGAACTCGCCCCCGTTGCCGTAACCGCAAAGGCGGAAGGTGTCACACATCCAAACGAGGCCCCGGATTCGAAGAATCGGAGGGCGATGAGAGGGGCGTCGATGCGGGTGTGGCCGTTGGTAGGGCGCGAGGCTGAACTGCAGGAGATCACGTCGGCTTTCGCCGACGGGCGGGCCGCTGGGGTCGTGATCGCCGGTGAGGCGGGGGTGGGCAGGACCCGTCTGGTGCGTGAGGCGCTGTCTGTCCTGTCCTCGGATGGCCATCGGACGGTTTGGGCGGCCGCTACCAATGCCACGAGTTCCATTCCCTTCGGGGCGGCGGCCGTGCTGCTGCCGCCGGACTGGCATTCTCACGGTGATCGGCTGGCGGCGCTGACGATGATCACCTCGCAGGTGCGGGAGTGGGCAGGACA
Organism: Nonomuraea sp. NPDC059023; assembly: GCF_042740095.1. Lineage (NCBI taxonomy): Bacteria > Bacillati > Actinomycetota > Actinomycetes > Streptosporangiales > Streptosporangiaceae > Nonomuraea > Nonomuraea sp. NPDC059023. The sequence continues at coordinate 68,677 of NZ_JBHYIO010000045.1, forward strand.
GGCCAGGGTGGTGATCGGAATCGATGACGCCCATCTACTCGACGACGGCTCGGCGGCGGCGCTGTTGCATCTCGCTCACCAGCGGCTGGCCTTCCTGGTGATCAGCGTCCGTAGACGGGAGCGGGTGCGCGACGCGGTCAGTGCCTTATGGGAGGAAGGCCTGGTGCACAGGATCGAGCTGGCCCCATTGCCGGACGACGTGGTCGATGTGCTGCTCGATCGCGTGCTGGCCGGTCCACTGGAGGGGTTCAGCCGCCGCCGGATCCGGCGGGTCGCATCCGGAAACCCGATGCTCTTGCGCGAGCTCCTCCGGGAGGCGAGCGGCCGTGGGACACTCGCGCGAGAACACGGAGTCTGGCGGTTCGCCGGCCGTTTCCGGCCGGACGGCCGTATCCGCGACATCGTGCTCGGCCGGTTGGCGACGGCCGACCCCGACACCCGCCTAGTGCTGGACCTGCTCGCGTGCGGCGAGCCGCTGAGCCTGACCACCGTCGTACGGCTGGCGGGACAGCACGCGATCGAGACGGCCGAGTCGTCCGGGATGGCGGTCATCGAGCACAGCGGCGCCCGAGTTCTGCTGCGCCTGGCGCATCCCCTGTACGGAGAGGTGCTCCAGGACGCGATGCCGGTCAGTCGGTCGATGCGGCTCGGCCGCTGGCTCGCCGAGATCAAGCTGACCCTGCCGATGCGCCGCCACGACGACGCCCTGCGTGTGGCCCTGTTGCAGGCCAGGGCCCAAGAGGTGATCCGGCCCGAGATCGTACGGCTCGGCGCACAGCAGGCCATGGATCGCGGCGATCTGGAGACGGCCGAGCGGCTGGCCCGCATGGTGTGCACCGCGCAGCCCGGCGCCGAGGCCGATGGGTTGCTCGCCGACATCCTGGTTTTTCGCGGCAATTTCCAGGGTGCCCAGCATCTGTCTGCCTCGCGGGGAAGCGACCCGGTCCGCTGGGCGATCACCCGCGCCATGTGCGCGTACTGGGGCGAGGGCGACGCGGTCCAGGCCGACGAGATCCTCGACTCGGCCGCCACTGAGCCGAACGGTGACCTGGCTGTCGGCACACGCGCGTGGCTGCTGCTCTTCGACGCTCGCTGTGCCTCCGCTCTGGCGCTGGCCTGTGGCGTCCTTGCCTCGGACACGGCCAGCCAGCAGGCGGCTGTCTGGGCCGCCGGTGCCGGCGCCGCAGCCGCCGGCTTCCTCGGCCTGGCCGATGAGGCGGAACGACTCGGTCAACGCGGCGTTGCTCTGGCCGACGCCGCCCAGCCTGACCTGCCCTGGGCTCCGGTCCAGGTGGATCTGGGCCGCTGGCTGTCCTTACTGGCCCTCGGCGAAGCCGCACGCGCCTGCCGGCTCGCCGATCACAACTACCAGACCGCGCTCGATGCCCACAAACCCGTGGTGGCGGCCTTCTGGGCAGGCTGCCGCGGCGTGGCCCTGCTCACCCAAGGCCACCCAGGCGAAGCGGGCGAATCTCTGCGCGAAGCGATCACCGCCCTCGACGGCAACGACATCTTCCGCCTCACCCGCTGCTTCCACACCGCGCTGGCCGCCGCCACCGCGCTCGGCGGCGACAGCGCACGGGCCCGCGCCTGGCTGGACCGCGCCGGTAACCTGCCCGGCCCCGCCCACCGCCTGTTCGCCCCCTGGTTTCACCTCTGGGAGGCCTGGACCACGGCCTCGGCAGGAGACACCACCGCCGCTGCGGCCATATGCCGTAAGGCCGCCCACATCGCGAAGGAAACAGATCTTCCCGCCGTCGAAGCCGCCGCACGCTATGACACGACCCGGCTCGGCGGGCGGGGCGAACACTCGCGCCTGGTTCAGCTCGCCGACCAGCTCGCGACGCCGTTGACCATCGCGCTGGCCAGTGCCGCCACGGGCATCCATACCGGGCACGGCGACCCACTCACCGAAGCCGCCGAAGCGTTCGCCGCCCTCGGCCACGACTTGTTGGCCGCCGAAGCGCTGACCGCCGCAGACCGCGCCTACCGTCACAACGGGCAACGCGCCCGCGCTCCCGTAATCTCAGAGCGGGCCGTTCGTCTGCGCGCTCGATGTCCCGACGCCACCACCCCGCTCCTGACCCACGAACCGCTCGCCACAGTGCTCACCCGGAGAGAACGCGAGGTGGCCGTCCTGGCCGCCCAGCACAGCAGCCGTCACATCGCCCAACGACTCGGGCTGTCTGTCACCACCGTCAATAACTATCTGGCCAAGGCATACGCCAAGCTCGGCATCTCCCGGCGTGCCCAACTCGCCGACCTGCTCGACCGGGAACAGCCTCATTGATACGAGCGGGCCTGCATGGTGTAGAGCTCCGCGTAGCGCCCGCCGGTGCGCATCAGCTCGTCGTGCGTCCCGTATTCCGCGACTCGTTGCCCGTCGAGGACCACGATCAGGTCAGCGGAGCCGACAGTGGAGAAACGGTGCGAGACCAGGATCGTGACCAGTCCGCGTGCGGCACCTGCGCGGGCGGCCGTCGCGTACCGATCGAACAGCGCGTGTTCTGTGGATGCGTCGAGAGAGGCCGTGGGCTCGTCGAAGAACACCACAAGCGGTTCCGTGCGCATCATGGCCCTACCGAGAGCGAGCTTCTGCCACTGCCCGGTCGACAGGTCGGCTCCGTCCCAGCGCACGCCGAGTTGCGTCGCGGTTCCGGCTGACAGGTGCGACAGCACATCCCGGCCCCCGGCGCGATCCAGCGCCTCCAGGACAGCCGCCTGGTCGTCGAGCCTGCTCAGGCGGCCGGCTCCGACGCTGTGCTGGACGGTGAACTCCAGCCTGGCGAAGTCCTGAAAAGCCGCGGACAGCCGTTCCCGCCAGGCCACCACGTCGAGTTCTGCCAGATCGGCTCCGTCGATGAGGACACGGCCTGAAGTCGGCTCGTACATCCTGGTCAGCAGCTTGACGAGCGTGGTCTTGCCGGTGCCGTTATCCCCGACTATGGCGATGACGGTCCCAGCCGGAATGGTCAGCGAAACGTCCCGCAACACCCAGTTGTCGCTACCGGGGTAACGAAACGACACCCGGTCAAACACGATGCCGGTGTGCAGCCGAGCCGGTGCCGGCAGACCACCAGGCCGCGGTACGGCCAAGGCCGCGTGGTCGCGCAGCCAGAGAAAACGGCCGGTCGTACGCAGGGTCCTTCCCAGCCCGTGCATCGACTGGATGGGCCAGCTCACGGCGGTCTGCACCTGCTGGCTGAGGTAGATGACGAGGACGACGTCGCCGGGCGGCGACTCTCCGCGCAGCGCACGGACCAGCACGAACCCCACGGCGCCGACGACGCCGAGCACGTACAGCACCTGCTGACCCAGCCCGGTCAACTCGATTCGGCGCTCGGTCAGTTCCAGGACGCGGCGGTGCTCGGTCCAGGCGCGGGAGGCGCGACGCTGGATCTCGCCGGCCAGTCCGAAGACGCGGATCTCCATGCCGGCGTCGCGATCGTGGGCCTTGGCGCGCAGGTGCCGCGCGAGCCGGCCGGCGGTCGCCGACCTGACCTCGGCGCCCCCCCGCCAGCGCTGCTGCAGGCGCGCGATCCAGACCGCCGGCAGCGCCAGCGCGACCAGGCCCAGCGTCAGCGGGTGGACGACGACCAGCAGCAGGAAGACCGTCAGTCCGCCACACACCGCCTTGAACGCCACCGCGAGCGTGGTCATCGAGCTGCCGAGCTGCCCCTGCCCTCGTCGCAGCAGCTCCAGCTTGTCCTGGTAGTCGCCGCGCTCGTGATGCTCCAAGCCGGGCAGGGACGCCGTGATCCGCGCGATCTCGACGTCGAACGCATGCCCCACCTTCTCGCTCAGCGTCATGCGCCACTGGCTGCTCGACAGGTCAAGCTGCCAGCTCAAGCCCGCGCCGAGGACCAGCCCGGCGACTCCGACGATGATCTGTGTCGTATCGCGCGTGAGAACGCCGGTGGTCACCAGCGCCAGCCACAACCCGGCGAGGAGTCCGACGGCGTTGCCCACCGGCTCGGCGGCCACCGCCAGCGTCAGTCGCCTGTCGACCCGCCACGCCGTTCCCACCAGCAGCCTGATCGCCGGCAATGACTCAGTCATGGCCCGCTCCCTCCAGGTTGAACCGACTGGCCTGCAAGGCGAACATCGCCGCGTACCGGCCGTTTGCCGCCATCAACTCCTCATGCGTGCCGTCCTCCACCACGCGGCCGCCGGCCACCACCACGATCCGATCCGCGTGCCGTACCGACGCCAACCGGTGCGACACCAGGATGGTGGTCACATCCTCGGTGAACTCCATGAACCGCTCGAACAGCTCGGTCTCGGCCCGTACGTCCAGGCTGGAGGTGGGCTCATCCAAGATCAACAGCCCTGCGCCGCCGTGGACGGCGGCGAGCGCCCTGGCCAGCGCGACCTTCTGCCACTGGCCGCCGGAAAGGTCCTGGCCACCCGGATAGCGGGCGGAGAGCACGGTCTCCTCCCGGCTCGGCAGCGCTTGCGCCAGTTCGTCCGCGCCCGCGTCCGACAATGCACGGGCCACCACCTCGGCGCCGCCGCCGAGGCTTCCGAACTCCACGTTGGCGCGCAAGGGGAGCTCATATCGAGTGAAGTTCTGGAAGATCACCCCGATGCGGTGTCGTGCGGAGACCGGCTCCTCATCGCCGACGCGAACTCGGCCGACGTCCGGCTCGTACAGTCCGCACAGCAGTTTGATCAGCGTGCTCTTGCCCGCGCCGTTCTCGCCGACGATCGCGAGCGACTGACCGGCGGGTATCCGCAGGTCCAGGCCATCCAGGGTCGGCTTGTCACCTGCCGGGTAGGTGAAGCGGACGCCGGTCAGGCGGACCTCCAGCGGCCCGGGCGGGAGTTGACCCCTCGGACGCGGTGCCGCCGCGGTCCTGCGCGCCAGCCGGAGGGTCTGCCAGGCGACCTGGCGGGCCCTGGCCAGCGGGACCTCCACGCCGAACAGGTAGCCCTGCGCGCTGCTGCCCAGCACCGCCTGCACGAAGACGACTACCTGGGCGACCGAGACGATGCCTGCCGCCGCCTGCCAGCCGAGCATCCCCAGTACGAGCGCATGCGACGCGGTCACCACGCCCGTCGCCGCGAGGATGGTACGCATGCCGAGCTTCCGCCCACGCCAGATCGCTCGCAGGGCGTTCATGTAGGTCTCGGCGTAGGCCTCCACCAGCCAGCCGCCCAGCCCGAACACGCGTATCTCCTTGGCCGCGTGCGGCTCGACCGCCAGCCCGCGCAGGTACCTGGCGCGGCCCATCTGCGCGGCACCGATGGTCGAGCCAAGCGCCATCCCGTGTTCGAACCAGCGGCCGATGCCGTGGCTCAGGGCACGCCAGCCGACGAGCATCACCAGCGGCGCCCACCAGGCGAACGTGAACAGAACGACAAGCGCACCGGCGCCGGTGATTCTCTGGGTGACGAGCGCGCGGAGGTTGCCCACCGTGCCGAGGTGGCCATCAACGCGTTCGAACTCCTCCAGAGCGGCCAGCTCGCCCGCGACGCCGGGATCCTCGAGCACCGCGATCCCCGGCGTATCCAGCGTGGCCTGCGCGACAGTCCGGTGAAGGGTCTCGGCGTACCTGCCGTCGAGCACCTGCGTGTAACAGTCGAGCATCGCGCTCAATCCAGCGCTCGCGAGGGAGGCGGCGCCGAGCAGGACGAGACCGGTGAGCGCTCGGCCCGGTGCCGCCGGTATCGAGTCGATCAGCAGGCCGGACGCGAGGATCGCTGCCACCGGCAACGTCCCCTGGGCAACGGCCAGCACGCCGACGATCGGCAGGTGCCATCGGAGCGCCCGCCACAGCAGAGTCCAGAGTGCCCAACGCTTACGCACCGCCTACCACCGCCGTCGGTCGTGCGCCGGCACACGGCGCCGCCATCTGGTCGACGAGTTCGTGCGCCGCCCGTGCGATCCGCTCGCCGATACCGGTCGAATCGACCTCCTCGCTCGTGGCGTAGACCGCCGTCGGAAGCACAACGCAGCGCAGGCAGACGAACAGCGGCCGCACGACATGTTCCAGGGCGAGGCAGTGCCGCTGCGTGCCGCCGCAGGCGGCGATCAGCACCGGCTTGCCCGCCAGCGTCGCCGTGCCCATCAGATCGACGAACGACTTGAAGGGCCCGCTGTAGGCGCCGTGCACGATCGGCGTGACGGCGATCAAACCGTCAGCGGCGGCGGTCGTCCGCCGTGCCTCGTGCAACGGCGGATCCCACGCTTCACCCACGAGTGCCCGCCCCATCGACGGCACCAGGTCCATCACGGAGATGACGCGTCCTGACGAGATCACCTGGTCGGTCTCGCGCACGGCGTCGAGCAACCTCTTCGCCAGGTCACGGCTGCCCCAGCCGGCATGGATCACCGCTATCCGGCGCACGACATCACGCCCTCGAAATGGGCCACCACAGCCTCTGTCCACCACTGCCAATCCGACGGTGAGTGCCCGGCGGCGGGATCTTCCAGGTAACGAACCTCGGGCAGCCGCCGTACGAGGAGCCTGGACTGCGCGACCGGGCAGCGATCGTCCAGCCTGCCGTGGCCGATGAGCAGCGGCAGGCGGGCGAGCACCGCCACGCGGTCGACAGGACTCCGCCGTCGCATCAGCGACGGGTCGAACCGCATGGCGGCGAGCTGGCGTTCCAGCCAACGTCGCTGGACCCCGTCAGCCGATGCCAGCAACAGGGGCAGATCCGTCACGGGCGCCCACACCGCGATCCGGTCGGCGAGCCGCACGTCCACCAGCAGCGCGAGATAGGCGCCGTAGCTCTGGCCGTACAAGCAGACAGGTCCTGCGGACTCCTCGCGCAGAGAACGCAGCCGGTACTCGATCGCCGCGGCGTCGGCGCCGCCCCAGTCGCCCCTGGACACGGCTTCGAATTCCGCGCCGTACCCTGAGCTGCCCGGATAGTTCATGCCGACGACGCGCCAACCCGCGCCGAGCAGCGCGGCGATCACTGGATCGTAGCCCTGCCTGAGTTGACCACCCGGCCCACCGTGCAGGAACAGCACCGTGCCGCCGTGAGTGCGAGCGTCCGGCTGGAACACCCACTCGGGGATCCGCTGTTTGGTCCAGAAATGCTCCCACGTCGGGCATAGCGGACGCGCCGCAACTTCCTGCCAGTTCCAGGTCACGAACTCGGGCGGCTGCACGGGAGACTCGTGCCGGCCGATCAGATGCAGGCCGTCCCGCGAGAACGTCAGGCCGGTCGTGAGGCCGGGCGGACGGGTTGGCTCGGCGGCCAGGTGGCCGCAGGTGTCCAGGACGCGATAGGCGTGCTGCTCATCCGCCCACCCGACCGCGAGCACGCGCTCACCTGAGGGGGAGATCTCGGCGCAGGAGTAGCCGGCGTGGTCGCGGAACCAGGTCACGGTGCCCACCGTCAGATCGAGCAGCCCGGGAATCGGCCGGCCCGCCTGGTCGCGGCCGGTCAAGCCGATCAGTCCCGCACGACGCTCCGTCGCGTCCAGCGGGCGTGCGCTCCCTGGAAAGTCGATGCCCAGGTCGACGAAGGCCGCCTCCTCATAGCGATACAGCCGAAGGCCGGTCACGAGACTGACGGCGAGAAACCCCTGGGAGGCGTCCCAGGCGGCGATCCGGTTGAAGCCCTCCGCGCCGTCCACCATCAGGTAGGAATCTGCCTTCGGGCGGTGGAGGCCGAGCATCGTCTGCTCGCCATCGGAGATCGCGACGAGGACTTCGAGCTCGCCTGTGCTCCCGATACCGCAGTGGATCGGACGGCCCAGAACCTTGTGGCGCAGCGGCTCGACGGCGCTGTCGCCGACGTTCACGATCTTGAGCTCGCTTCCCTGATCCTGCCGTCGCCAGAGTGCGAGCAGGCTGGGACCGGCCCAGCCGAGCAGCTCCCAGCCGACCGATCGCCCATTCGCGAGCGGCGCGGTAACCTGACCCGATTCACTCAGCGACCAGCAGGCGATCCGCCGGTCAGGTTCCTGGACCGCGATCGCCGTCCTGTCCTGGTTGGCACTCCAGGCGTGAATCTCAGTCATCAGCCTCACGCTCCTCCAGCAACCCCCGCAGCGATTCGAGATCGGCCGCCGTTGCCCTGTGCTCGGCCAATGCCGTCTCCAAGACCTCCATGACCGGTCCCGCTTCTGCGTGGCGGCCGAGGTTTTGGATGATGCTCTCGATGACCTTCGGCCTGCCCGGAGTCATTCGGTGTACGGCTTCCGCATACCATTCGGCGGCCGACCGCACGTCGCCGGCGGACAGGCTGCGGTCGGCGAGCACCCAGCATGATCCGACGACCGCACGCTCGATGTGCCTGCCGGGTCCTTCGGCGCTGTCGTAACTGCGAAGCAGGTCGGCTGTGACGCGCTCCGCCTCGCCGAACTCGCCCGCCTCGACCAGCAGCCGCACCAGACCGGCGCCGGCGTGGGCCAGTCCACCGAGAGAGTCGTCCTCGGCGGCGATTCGCCAGCTCAGCCGGTAACAGTCCAGGGCCTGCTGGGTCTGGCCGGTCTGGCCGTACACCCGGCCCAGATTCGCCAGGACGAGGACCTGCTGTTCGTAAAGGCCCGTCTCCAGCACCCCCGGCTCCGCCAGAGCGTCGAGAGCCGCGAGCTCCGCCTCGATCGAGCCGGCGTGATCACCCAGCCGGAGGTGCGCGAGCGCGGCCCCGTTGTAGGCGGCCGCGTGCCGGGTGGCGTCCAGACCGACGTAGTCGTGTGGGTGGGCCCGATGGCAGGCGTGGACGTAGTCGAAGCACCTGATGCTCGCCGTCCAGTCATCCTCGTGATCGTCCTTGGCCAACCGCTGGCCGAGTGTGTAGGCGAACAGTGATCGGACGTCGGCGTCGACACCCAGGTGCTCGGTCAGGTTGAGGATCGCCGTGGCGGTGGCCGGTGTGATCCGCTTCCGGTTGACCAGGACGGCGGCCAGGAAGCACGTCGCGGCTGTGGCCTTCTCGATCCGCTTCCATCGGTCATGCCGGCCACGGTGAAACAGCTGCCTGCCGTACCTGGCGATGCCACGTGGATGAGCGGCGGCCTCGGCGCAGGCCAGCGGGCTGAGCGCGGCGAGCGCGAGGCAGACGTCGGAGACCAGCGCCGCCGACGCGAGCAGCGGGTCCGCCTGGGTGGCGACGACCATTCTGGCCAGTTCCTCTACGGTGGCCGGCGCGGATGCCTCGAACACGTGCCAGGCTTGGGCCTTCTCGCGCAGCCCTGCGTAGGTGTACAGCCGTCCGCTCGTAGTGTCACGGGTGGAGGTGCACGCCTCGATCACCGACGCGTCCCAGCGCCGGAGCGCCGCCCACCGGTCGAACTCGCGCGCCCATGCGTACCCTCCCGACAGCAGCAGCCCCAGGAGGATCTCCTTGGCCTGCGGTTGCGCCTGCCCGCCCTGGGCCGGCCCGGGATCGTGCCGCAGTACCAGCATCGTGGCGCGGGTGCTCCGCAGGCGCAGCCGGCAGGCCTGCCAGAACGCCAGATCGTCCTGGCTCGGCGCGCCGATGGTCTCCAGCACGAGGCGCTTCTGCGCACTGCCCGGTGCGGCGATCCAGGATTCGATCGCCTGGACCTCCTGGTCGGCGAATGCGGCCCGTTCCCCGGCACAGTCCAGGATGCTCGCGACGGCAGACCGATCTGGCCCGTCACCCTTCGGCGTGGTGAAAGCCCAGGACGGTCGCCAGAACTCGCCGGTGCCCGCCGTCAGGTAGTACCTGATGTCCGCTCGCCGGTTGAGCCCGCTGACCAGCGATCTCAGTTCCGACGACGGGCCGGTCACGATTTCCAGCTCGGGTGACCGATGACTAGGCCGCATCGGCCGGCCGTTCTCTGATGACGCTCACCCGGAGCGTCTGCCTGTCCTGGATGAAGCCGACCGAGCGGTACAGCCTTCGCGCGATCCGGTTGTCCTCCTCGACGTTCAGCCGGCAGTCGGTGTACCCCGCTGACAGAAGCCCTCGCAGGCCCTCGACCAGGAGCGCCCGGCCAAGGCCTGCGCCGCGCCGAGTCGACTCCGTCACGATGTGCCCGACCAGCGGTCTGCCGTGGTATTCCGTGATGGCGATCGCCGCACAGGGGCCTGAGTCATGGACGACCTTGAAGCTCGCTTCCGGGATGAGCGTGCCGCAGAAGCCCGACAAAGCCTCGTGCCAGACCTGACGATCAGCGGCGCGGTGGGACTCGGGGCTCAGGTTCGCAAGAGTATCCGGGGTGTCGGCGGCCGGGTCCAGCGGCTGGAATCGGTATCCACCGGGCAGCGCCTTGCTGTGGAGGAGCAACAGGTCCTCGTCGAGCGCCAGCCACATCGGCACGATCCGCCGCAACAGCTCGGCACCGGCGGCCGTGAGTTCTGCCTCCAGGAACGCCGGATGGACCGCGATGGTCGCCATCGCGCCGTGTACGGCGGTCAGCCGGTCGCAGACGGACAGCAGCCACCCGCTCAGCTCATGATCACGACGTTGCGGCAGGCACTCGGTGACGAACCACGGGGCCGACTCCTGCGGTGTGACCGTACAGGCGAAAACCGTCTTGTCGCTGCGGCGTACCACCGCCCGGTACGCGTCTTCCCAGTAGGGGACCAACTCAACCGATTCTGTGATGCTCATGGGATTTTCCTCTCAATCGAACGAGGCAGCATCAGCGGGCTCTGATCGAGCAGGCCGGCCAGCCGCAGCATGAAGGAGTGGATGCCGGTGTATCCGCGCAGGAAACCGGGCCGCGGCAGGCCATCGCCTTCGTGCGGCCAAACGGCGGCCGTGCCCTGCATGATCTTCAGGGCGTCCAGCTTTCTTCCGATGCGCACCGCACCGGCGCGGAACTCCTCGCCGCCGGTGTATGCGGCGAGATCCAGCAGGTAGTCGCCATCGCCGGCCAGGCCGTGGCAGCGGCAGCAGGTGCCGAACGACCTGCCGTGGGTGATGGTACGGCCGGCCTTCACGGCGGCATCGAGAACTGCCTCGTCGCCGGTGACCGACCACGACGGCAGCAGGAAGGCGCCGACCCCGGCAGCGCCGTTGCACCAGTGCGTCCACAGGGTGGTGGATCCGGGCCAGAGCGGCCAGGTCACGCCATGCCCGCCGTGCGTCGGCTCCGCCGCGGCCGCGAGCGCCCGCCCCGCCACGGCCGCCAGCTCATCGGCCGCCGCGTCCGGCAGCATGAGGCCGGCCGAGTGCAGGAAGTACGCGACACCGGCAGTGCCATGCGCGAAGCCGAAGTAGCCGTAGTCCCCCCGTGGCCAGGCCGGAAGCCCGTCCTGATCCGTCGCGTCGCGCACGAGCTCGTGCGCGATCCGCCTGGCTGCCTCCCGGCAGCCTTCGTCGCCGGTCAGATTCAGTACGGCCAGCTGTGTCAGCCCGATGCCGGGCAGGCCGTGCGTGATGTCGCTGAAGTCCAGCTTCACCGCGGCGAACTCGGCGGCCAGTTCGATGGCCCGGTCTCGCCACAGCGCCGACTGTTGATCGTCGATGGTGGCGATCTCCGCCATCAGCCAGGGCATCGAACCCACGCCCATGTGAAGGCCTACCGGGGTCTGGCCGGGCACGAAGGGAGCCTTGTCATAGGTCCAGGCCAGCAACTCACCCGCGTGGCGGATCCAGACGCTGTCGTGCGACGCGTGCCACAGGTCCAGGTAGAAGCGGACGATGCCGAGCGTCCCGCTGGCGAACGAGGCCGGATGCAGCGCGCCGGGTGCCCACTTCTCCTGCCATGGCCACGGCCCGCGATCCCACTCGGTTCTGCGCACCAGATCCTCGCCGGTGGCCACCGCTTCGGCCAGGATCCGGTCCCGGTCAACGGCGGACGCACCGGCCCCGAGCCTGGAGCGCACCCGTTCGAAGTCCGCTGCGCGAGGTCCGTACTCCGCCAGGACGCCGTCGACATGCGGCGCGTAGCTCTGTGAGGCGCCGAGGTATGGATCGATGCCGGTCAGGATGAAATGGGCGATGCCGGAAAGAGCGAGTTCGAGAGCGTCCTCGGGGGATCTGCCGTCGTCGTTGTCTCGTGCGTAGCCGGGCGTCCAGCCGCCGAATGGCGGCTCGGCCCATTCGGGCAGGATGGAAAGCTCCAGATCGATGAACACACAACGCTCACCGTCGACGAGGATGTTATTCGGGCTGAGGTCGCGCATGGAGACACCGTGCGCGCCAACCTCGGCCACGAGACCCGGTAGTTTCCGCCAGATCGACAGCAACTCGTCTGGGTCCGGATCGCCGTGATAATTGCTGCTCTCCACAACCTTACGCAGAGTGTCGCCGGGAATGAATTCCTCAACCAGGTAGGCGTTGTCCTCTTCGACAAAGAAATCGAGGGGTTCCGGCGCAAGACCGGTGCCTTTCAGCCGCTGCAGGACCTTCCACTCGTTCAGCAATCGGGTGCGCGCGTCGCGGCCGAGCAGATCGACACAGGTGCCGATGCGAGCCTCTTTCACTATGACCTGTTCGCCATTCCACATCGCCCGGTAAACGCCGCCGCGCGCCGACTGCCGAAGACCCGCGACCACGTGGATGTCGCGGCCGAACAGACCGCTGCCGGAACGCGCCGGCGACGGTTCCGCCGGCACCGGCAGATCGGTCATCCAGGGCGGGGCGACCTCTCCCGGCGCCCGCCTGTCGCCACTCTGCCCGCCGTCCGGGTCCACCAGGATCGCGGTCCTGATCTGGTCTGGAGTCCCATAGGTCATCGGTGTCGAGAACCCGCCATAACGCAGGTAGACGTTGCTGCCGCGCCGATACCTGTGATCGCTGGGCACGACAGGACCGTCGTAGAAGTCCGTGACGGCGTGCAGTTCCTCCGCCACCTCGGCGACGGAGCTCTCGTCCTCGAGGTAGACGGTGATGAACTTGCCCACCTGGGTCACCGGGGCCGGCGGTGTGCCCTGCGCGGTCAGCCGGCCGATCGTTTTGATCACCTTCCACCGCAGCCCACGTGGCATGACGACACCGGCGACCAGGCGCATGGTCTGAGTGGCCGTCGCGGGCACCGCACTGACATGCACCTTCCAGCCCTGCCGACGGAACGGGCGATCGACGAGCGGCTCGAAGTTCCACCACCAGTCGGAACCGGTCAGCAGATAGGATCCCGTCCAGTCGGCCGCGAGCCTACGCGCCCCTTCACGCAGCGGATCCGATGTCAGAAGCCGTGCTGTCGTGGGCATCTCCCCTCCATTCAAGGTCAGTTTTGATTGCCCCGGGAGCGGTCCCGGGGCAACGCGTTTTCTAGCTTCCGTCGTCAGAATCCTTAACCGTGACCGAGCACGTGGAGCCCTGACAGGTGGAGGTGCAGACGGAGCACAGCGACACGTCCTCAAGCAGGAGCGGGTCGTCGACGTACCCCATTCGCAGCAGATCGGCAGCCGTGAGAACCTTCGACATTTCTTTTCACCTCCTCTCTGAATATCGGGGCGACGTTATTTTCAGGAGCCCGGATCTTCTGAGTCCGTCAACGTGACCGAACACTTCGAGTACCGACAGGTGTCGGTACAGACGGAGCAGAGCGACACGTCTTCCAGTAGGAGCGGGTCGTCGATGTATCCCATCTGCAGCAGATCGGCGGCAGTCAGAACATTCGGCATCCTCTTTTCACCTCCTCCCGAGCTGTCACGATGCGTGAGACGTTAGCCAGGAAGGAAAGCCGCGAATAGATAAGCCCGATTGATCTGTCGCGTTCGGAGATCTCCACCGTTGATCTGGCGCCAGACGGACGCATACTCACCGTCCACCAGTGGACCGGACGGCGATGGACTGGCCACACGAGGTGACCGGCGCGATCGAGAAGAAGGTCTTCGACCAGGGCGCCACCCTGTTGAATCTGGAAGTGGATCTACTGTTCTTCGACACCACCAGCACGTGCCGTGCCTTCGGCGAGTCCAAGGGCCACCGCTGCGATCCCCGCGTCGGCATCTCGGTGCGGGTGGGGGCTCGCGGGTTCGTCTCGGAGATGAACCGCCGCTACCTGCGCACCGGCAACATCACTACATCATCGGGGAGAAAGCTGCGGTCGGCCTCGGCCGAGGCTAAGGCGGCGTTATCAGGACCGGGCACTACACCGAGGTGGCCGACTATTCGCCCTTCGTGGTGTACGACCTGGACAACGACGGCCGGGCCGAAGTGGCGCTGAAGACGGCCGACGGAACCGTGGATGCTCAGGGCAAGGTGATCGGCGATCCACTCGCGGACCACCGCGACAGCTCGGGATCATCCTGCTCGGGCCCGAATACCTGACCCTCTTCGACAGACGGACCGGGGCGGCGATGGACACCGTGGACCATAACCCGCCGCGCAGCGACGTGGGGAGGTGGGCGAGGAGGCCGCCGATGAAGTGCCTCCTCCAACAACGACACCAAGGCCAACCCGTCGCTGCAGACGGACCTGTTCGGCGACTGGCGGGAACTCTTGACCACTGGGTTCCGGGTTCTGGCCCACCTACGGGCGACTTTCGGCCCCATTTAACGATCTTGGCAGCATTGATCACGATGGCCCCGACGGAGCTCCCGATCCGCACGCTGATGCACGATCCGATCTACCGGCTGGCCATCGCCTGGCAGAACGCCGGCTACAACCAACCGCCGCGCCCGGACTTCTACCCCGGCGATGGCATGAAGACCCGGCCAAGCCGCACATCCGCTCCACCGGAATCGCTGACGAACTCATAGACCCAGCAGGAGACCCGACCCCGTCTCAACCAACGTCACCCTCTTCTGGAGGCTGTTCATGTACTCGCTGGGAAGGAACCGCAGCGGGAGGACGCCCATGCCGACCAGGTTGGAGCGGTGAATGCGCTCGAAGGACTTGGCGAGAAAGGCGTTGACGCCGAGTAGCGCGGGGCCCTTGGCGGCCCGGTCGCGGGAGGAGCCGGCGCCGTAGCCCTCGCCAGCGGGCACCACGGCCGGGGTCGCGGCCCGCTGGTGGGCGAGGGCGGCCTCGTAGAGGGTGGTGATCCTGCCGGCGGCCAGGAAGCCGGGGATGAGGCCGCCCTCGGTGCCGGGGGCCGAGTTGGTTGCACGACCGGACGTTGGCGAAGGCGCCGCGCACCATGACTTCGTGCTTACCGCGTCGGGAGGCGTAGGTATCGAGTTGGTGGCGGGGCGTGCCGGGATCAGATGAGATGGCGTCCGGCGGACTGGACGCCGGGATGGCTCCCGGCGGTGAGATGCGGTTGGTGGTGATGAAGCCGCCCAGCTTGACCAGCGGTCAAGGTGCGCCAGGACGGGGCCGGTGACAGTCCATGGTGCGAAAACTGGTCCCCAGAAGCGGAAGAGGCCGCACCCAATCTCTCGAATACGGCCTCCGACCTGCGACTTCGCAGTCGGGACGACAGGATTTGAACCTGCGACCCCTTGACCCCCAGTCAAGTGCGCTACCAAGCTGCGCTACGTCCCGCCAGGCCCTGCTGGAAGCTCGTTCCGTGCGGCCTTGCGTGGAAAACACTATCACGGGTGACGGACCTCTCTGCGCCATTAACGGCGAGGCCCGGAGGGGTGGGAACAAGGTCATCCGGGCAGCGGTCGAGGGTAAGGGGTCAGTCATGAAACCTTCGGATATTTCCCTGGTTCAGGTTCTCGGTACGCCTGCCGTCTCGCCTGACGGGCGCCATGCGGTGGTCGCGGTCACCCGCCCCGATCTGGAGGCGGACGCCTACCGGGGCGGGCTCTGGGTCGTTCCCACCGACGGGTCCGAGCGGGCTCGGCGGCTCACCCATGGGCCGCTGGACAGTGCGCCGGTCTACTCGCCGGACGGGGTGTGGCTGGCGTTCCTGCGTTCGGGGCCGGGGGCCGAGCCTCAGGTCCATGTGATGCCGGTCGCGGGTGGGGAGTCGTGGCGGGTCACCGTGCAGCCGTCCGGCGCCGCGGAACCGGCCTGGAGCCCGGACTCGTCGCGGCTGGCCTTCATCGCTGAGGTCAAAGAAGCTCGGGGCGCAAATGCGAGGGGCACAAATGCGGGGGGCGCGGACGCTAGGGGCACGGACGCTAGGGGCGCGGATGCGAGGGGCGCGGTGGAGGGAGCAGACGAGGCCAAGCGTGGGCCGCGGCGGATCACGGCTCTGCGCTATCGCTGGGACGGGGCCGGGTTCACGGACGACGGGTACGCGCAGGTCTTCGTGGTCGATCCCTTCGGGGACGCGCCGCCCGTCCAGGTGACGGAGGGCGAGTTCGATCACCGCGGGGTCGCCTGGAGTCCGGGTGGGGACCTGCTGGCCTTCGGCGCGGCCCGCCATCCCGGTCGCGGCGAGGACTTCTTCAGCGACGTGTGGGTGTGCTCGCCGGACGGCACCGGGCTGCGCCGGGTGACCCGGACGGCCCTCTCGGCCGCGCAGCCGAGTTTCGGCCCGGACGGCGGGCTCGTGTTCGTGGGCGCCGATCCGGGTGACGAGGGGCGGCTTCATGACCACCTGGCTGGCCGCGCACCACGGGGAGCGGTTCCGCGCGGCGGTCAGCGAGCGGGCGCTCAACGCGATCGACAGCTTCCACGGCAGCAGCGACATCGGCTGGGCCTTCCCCTTCGACCTGTACGGCGAGCCGTCCACCTGGGCCGCCCAGAGCCCGCTGACCCACGCCGACCGGATCACCATCCCCATGCTGATCATCCACTCCGAACACGACTGGCGGGCGCCGGTGGAGCAGGCGCAGCGCCTGTTCGTGGCGCTGAAGCTGCGCGGCGTTGAAACGGAGATGCTGCTGTTTCCCGATGAAGGCCATGAGATGTCTCGTTCGGGCCGGCCCAGCCGGCGAATTGCCCGATTCGACGCCATCCTTGACTGGTGGCAACGTCACCTCTGACGGAAAAACCAGGGAAAGGGTCGTACATGCGCATCGCCCGATTAATGGCCGCGATCACCCTCGTGGTCCCCGCGCTCTTAGCCCCTTCGGCCCAGGCACGTTCCCCCGCCTGTCCCGGCACCGGCACCGACGCCGCCGTCGACAGCCCGGTCGAGATCGACGCCGCGTCGGCGTGCCCGGCCGTCCACCCCCGCCTCACCATCGCCTACGCCCCGGTCGTCGACGGCATCGTCACCCTTCAGGACAGGGAGCCGCTGGGCGGCGCCCCGAGTGAACACGACGACATCCGCTTCCTCCCCAACGGCTCCGCCTCCCACGTGGTCTTCGGCGGCAGGACCTACACCCTGCTGAACGTGCACTACCACGGCCCGGCCGAGCACAGGTTCGCCGGGCAGGGCTTCGCGCCCCTGGAAGCCCATCTGGTCCACGAGCTCGCCGGGCCCGCCCAGGGCTACCTCGTCCTGTCGGTGCTGGTGAACGCCCGGCGCGACGGCTGGTCGCAGCACGACGTCCTCCTGCGCGAGCCGCCTTCCACGGTCGGCGCCACCAGGCGGGTCCACGGCGTGAACCCCACGGCACTGCTGCCGTCCCCCGGCAGGCGTGCCTTCTACCGCTACACCGGCTCGCTCACCACGCCGGAGTACGACAAGCCGGTCACCTGGATCGTCTTCCGGCAGCCCGGCTCCGCCACCCCGCGCCACATCGCCGGCGTCCGCGAGCTGTGGGACGAGCACGGCAACAGGCGTCCCCTGCAGGACAACCCCATCCCGCCGAACATCTACCGGCACTGACCGCCCCGGCCCCCGTGTCTAGGAAGAGGCGCGGGGGCCGGTCAGCCACTCCAGCAGCGGTCGCACGTCGCGCCAGGCGTCGCGGACCGCGCCGAGCGTCCCGCCGCCGGTCGTCCTCGACTTGGGCAGGCGTTTCTCGGCCCCCAGCGACTTGTAGCGCAGCAGGTCGATACGCGGATGGTCGGCGGAGTAGCCGCGTGGCCGTGTCTTGACCCGCTCCCCCACGAGCGAGAAGCCCTTCTTCTCCAGGCGCTCGACGATCGTGCGGAGTTTCTCGCCGGCTTCGCCGTCCACGGCCTCGCGGTAGCGGCGGGTGTCGTCGGTGTCGAAGGCGTGGAAGCCACCGCCGACGTGGATGCCGTCGGCGCCGAGCATCAGGTAGTAGCCGGTGTGGCCCTCGGCGGCCACGGTGACGCCCTGGCTGGTCTTGTAGGGCGACTTGTCGGTGCTGAAGCGGGTGTCGCGCTGGGGCCTGAACAGCTTGGCGGGGCCGAACTCGTCCTCCAGCCCTTCCAGCATCTCCTCCAGCGGCTCGCGTACGGCCCGCTCGTAGACGTCCTTGTGGGCGTGCCAGAACTCCTTGGTGTTGTCGGCTTCCAGTTGCTTGTAGAAGTCGAAGGCCTTGGCGGTCAGGGGCACGGTGGGTTTCCTCCGTTTCAGAGCAGTCCGGCGAACCGTTCGACGACCTCGGCAGCCTGGGCGGCGTTGAGGCGGGGGTCGCAGGCGGTGCGGTAGCGCGGCAGGCGCGGTGCCCGCGCGCACGGCGCGGGCGTGGCGATGCACTCGGTGACGTCGTCGGGCGTCATCTCCAGGTGCAGGCCGGCCGGGTGGCGGTGGCGGGCGCGCAGGACGCTGACGAATGCCGTGACCTCCTCCAGGATCGCCTCCATGGGCCGGGTCTTGGGCCCGGTGCCCATGCGGACCGTGTTGCCGTGCATCGGGTCGCACAGCCACACGACCGGCATACCCCGCCTGCCGACTTCACCCACGATCTCCGGCAGGAGGGTACGGACCCGGGTGCTGCCCAGGCGGACGATGAACAGCAGCCTGCCGGGCAGGGCGTCGGGGTTGAGCAGGCGGCTGAGCCGGGCGGCCTGGGCCGGGGTCGTGGCGGGGCCGAGCTTGACGCCGACGGTGTTGCGGACGGACCGGGCGAAGGCGACGTGCGGGCCGTCGGGCTGGCGGGTGCGCTCGCCGATCCACACCGAGTGGGCGGAGGCGGCGTAGCCGTCGCGTACGAGCGGGCGCTCGTAGTCGAGCAGCAGCGCCTCGTGGGAGACGTAGGCCCGTTCGAGCGGCGGGCGGCCGGGCCAGGATTCGCGCACCACGCGTAGGACCGCGCGGGCGCAGCGGTGGGCGCGCAGCAGGCGTTCCGGGTCGGGGCGGCGGGCGCCGGGGTCGCCGGCGGGGCTGTTGACGGCGTCGCCCCGGTAGGAGGGGACGAGGGTGCCGTCGGCGGTGATCTCGTGGGCGGCGGAGCGGGGTTTGCCGTACTGGCCGGCCAGGCGGCCAAGCGGGAGCGTGGGCGCGCCGGTGCTCGCGGTGATCGTGGCGGCCAGGCCGTACAGCTGGGCGAGTTTCGCGCGCACGTCGGACGGGCCGGACTCGCGGAAGCGCTCGGCGCAGTCG
>NZ_JBHYIO010000046.1:0-82151 GCF_042740095.1 Nonomuraea sp. NPDC059023
CCAGGTCGGCGCCATAGGCAACGACCGCGTTCTTGAATCCCTGGTCGACCAGCGCCTTGGTCACGGTGCCCTCGGTGGTGGCGGTGACCCGGTCCTGTGGGGCTCAAGAACACGATCCTGGGTTACGTGAGGGTTCTTCGCCGTGGGGGATCGAGTGCTGCCGCCGCTCGTTGAGCGGCTGCTCCGGGGTTCCTGGGATCATCGGTCGTGCTCTTGTCCACGATCTACGCCGTCACCCGACGTCTGCTGTCTCTGCCCGCGCTGTTGTTGCGCAGTGACGTCTCCAAGGAGGCGGAAGTGCTGGTGCTCCGGCACGAGAACGCGGTTCTGCGCCGTCAGGTCCCACGGGTGCGCTACGAGGCAGCCGACCGGCTGTGGCTGGCGGCGCTGTCGCATCTGATACCCCGACGCCGCTGGGCGCAGATCTTCTCGGTCACTCCGGCTACTCTGCTGGCGTGGCACCGCAAGCTCGTGGCGAACAAGTGGGACTACAGTCGATCTCGCCGCCCCGGGAGGCCACCGACCGCAGCTGCGGTCAAGGCCCTGGTGCTGCGCATGGCCGCCGACAATCCCACCTGGGGCCACCGGCGTATCCACGGCGAGCTGACCCGCCTCGGCCACAAGATCGCTGCTTCTACCGTGTGGAACATCCTGAGCCAGGCCGGGCTCGATCCCGCCCCACGCCGCAGCGGGCCAACGTGGAAGCAGTTCCTGACCACCCAGGCCGAGCACATCGTCGCCGTGGATTTCCTGCACGTGGACACCGTCAACCTCAAACGCATCTACGCCCTGGTCCTGCTTGAGCATCGCAGCCGCCGCGCTCACCTGCTCGGTGTCACCCCCAACCCCACGGGCGAATGGACCACCCAGGCCGCCCGCAACTTCCTCATGGACACCGACACGACGAACATGAAGTTCCTGATCCGCGACCGTGCCGGCCAGTTCACCGATGCCTTCGACACGGTCTTCGCCGACGCGGGCCTGCGCGTCCTCAAGAGCCCGCCACAAGCTCCGAAAGCCAACGCGCACTGCGAGAGAATGATCGGCACCCTGCGCCGCGAACTCCTCGACCGCACGCTCATCGTCAACGAGCGACACCTGCGCCGTACCCTCACCCGATACCTGGAGCACTACAACAGGGCCCGGCCCCACCGCGGCATCGGACAGTTGAGCCCATCCCAAGCTGAAACCGGACCGCCGTCGCCAGCCGACCTGGCCAGCCATCGGGTCCACCGCAGGCCCATACTCGGCGGTCTCGTCAACGAGTACCAGATCGCCAGCTGACACTATCAAGAACCCGCAGGTCAGACCTCGAATCCTATTTTTGAGCCCCACAGGACGGCTTGCCCGAGGAACTGCTTCGGAGGCTGTTTGATGTGTTTCGCTTGCGGGTCCGCTATGACAAGGCCACGCACATAGCAACCTGTACAGTGACCCTGACAGGTGACACCATCGACGTGGCGAGAGCTACCTCGGAGGGAGCCCTGGAAAAGCCAAACGGGCTCGTCGCCGTGCCCGTTTGTATGGTGCCCCCTGTAGGATTCGAACCTACGCACCCGGCTCCGGAGGCCGGTGCTCTATCCCCTGAGCTAAGGGGGCTCCAACGAGCCCTAAGGCTATCAGCATCCTGCCACCACTCCGCACACGATAAAGCTCCGGGCACACATCCATCGAAAACCGCACGTGACCACCCCGTCACGGGTTAGCTTCGTGGCCGTGGGCGAGGTACTGGGCAGAGTTCTGGTTGTCGATGATGACGAGGTCATCAGGCAGCTCATCGCGGTCAACCTGACCCTGGAGGGGTTCGAGGTGGAGACCGCCACCGATGGTGCGGACTGTCTGGATCGTGTGCTTGATGTCATGCCCGACGTGGTCACTCTGGATGTGATGATGCCGTGTCTGGACGGGTGGGTTACGGCGCATCGGTTGCGGACTGATGAGGCTACGAGTCATATCAAGGTGGTGCTGATCACGGCTCGGGCGCAGGATGATGATCGGCGCCGGGGGCTGGGGATCGGGGTGGACGCCTATCTGACCAAGCCGTTCGATCCGGCTGAGCTCATTCAGGTGGTTCGCGATCTGGCTGCTCGGGCTCGTAGCTGAGGATCGGGCTAGGCGGGTTGGTCGGAGAGCAGGCCGCGGGAGCGGGCGGTGGCGGCGGCCTGGGTGCGGGTGGAGGCGTCTAGTTTGCCCAGGATGTTGGAGACGTGGACGCTCACCGTCTTCTGGGCGATGTAGAGGCGCTCGGCTATCTCGCGGTTGGTGAGGCCGTCGGCGACCAGGCGGAGGACTTCGAGTTCGCGGGCGGTCAGGGAGCCGTCGGTCGAGGCGGTGGTGAAGCGGGCCCGGCGGGCGAACTCCTCCAGTGCCGATGCCAGCGGGACGGCCTTCAGGTTGTCGGCGGCGTCCCGGGCGAGCAGCCAGGTGGATTGCGCGGATTCACGGTCGCCGGTGGCGAGCTGGGCTTCGGCCAGGCGCCAGCGGACTCGGGCGGTTTCGTATACGAAGCCGTAGTCGAATGCTTCCACGACCCTTTTCCATAGGGCTACGTCGTGGCGGCCCTGCACGCGTACCCACTCGGCTTCTACGCGCAGTGCCCACGCGCGGCCCTCCAGGCCCATGGGTCCGCGTTTGCCGTCCGGGCCCGCGACCGCGGTGCGGGCGCGTTCGCGCAGGTCGTCGGCTTCGTCGGTACGGCCCAGCTCCGCCAACGCCCACAACCCCGTGGCGCAGATCCGCAGGTTGGCCGGGTCGGCGGGGATGAGCTGCGACAGGCAGGCCCGTACGTGTTCCCACGCGGCGGTCGGGTCGCCCTTCCACAGGGCGTCCTCGGCGGCGAGGCCGCGCGCCATGTAGGTGACGAGGTCGTTGGACCAGAAGGGGCGCAGCCAGTCGATGCGGGGGCCCACGGCGGGTAGTCCGCGGCCTACCTCCACGAACAGGGCGAACGACGACAGGATCGCCTCGGGCACCGTTCCGACGCGGGCGCCGAAGGTTGCGGCCACACGTTCGGCGTCGTCCCATTCGCCGGCCACGTAATGGATGAGGAAACGAAGAAAGCGCAGGTCGGTGCCGTACGTACTCCAGTTCAGCCCATTCTCCTCCGCCAGCCGGATGCCGCTGTCGGTGGCGGAGGCGGCCTCGACGAGGTGGCCCTGCTCGTACAGGAGGCGGGCGCGGGCGAACTCGGCGCGCAGGTCCATGGCGAGGATGCCGGAGGTGCGGGAGGTGGCCTGTTCGTAGCGGGCGGCGGCGGTGGAGAAGTCGCCGTCCAGCTCCGACAGCAGGGCGAGGCTGATCAGGGCGCCTTTTTCCGCGTCGGGGACGCCGGCGGAGCGGGCGACCTCCAGGGCGCGGCGGGCGCGTGGGGCGACTTCGGCGTGGCGGTCGGTCCAGGCCAGGGCGCGGGCGCTGGTGGCCAGGGCGCGGGCGAGTTCTGCCGGGGTTCGGGCGGTTTCCACTGCGGTCTCGCCGGCTTGGACCGCGGCTTCGTCCTGGCCCAGTTCGGCCAGGTAGTAGGCGAGGCGTTCGTTGACCTGCGAGGTCTGCGGGAGGGCGCGGAGCTGGGTGACGGCGCGGTGGTTGTCACCGCTGTCGGCGGCCATGATGGCGCTGCGCAGGGCCAGGTCGGCGCGGCCCTCGCCGGCCAGGGACTCGGCGTCGGCAACGCGGTCCCAGAGGCTGAGCGCCTGGTCGTAGTGGCGGTGGGCTTCGGCGGGCGCGCCGAGGCGTTCGGCCTGGCGACCGGCTTCGGCGGAGGCGGTCAGGGCGCCGGACAGGTCGTGGCCCGCCAGGTGGTGGTGGGCCAGCTCGGCGGGTGCGGTGAGCAGGGTGGCGAACGTGGCGTGCAGCCTGGTGCGCTCGCCCGGCAGGAGGTCGGTGTAGACGGCTTCCTGGAGGAGGGCGTGGCGGAAGGCGTAGCCGTACCCGTCGACTCTGAGCAGTCCGCGCGAGACGATCTCGCGCACGGCCTCCTCGAAGTCGGCGAGAGGGAGGCCGGAGACCTCGCGCAGGAGCACGTCCTCGACGCGGCGGCCCGCGACGGCGGCGGCGCGCAGGACGCGCTGGCCGGGCTCGGAGAGGACCTCGACGCGGGACATCAGCAGGCTGGCCAGGCCGTCGGGGAGGGTCTCGCCTTCGGAGAGGGCGGCGTAGAGCTCTTCGGCGTAGAAGGGGTTGCCGTCTGCACGGCTGACGATCTCGCCGAGTTCGCGACTGTCCATGTCACCGAATGTGGCGACATAGTCGGAGATTTCGGCTGAGGCCATGGGGCCCACGTCCACCGCGGTCACCGAGGGCAGGCGCTTGAGCTCGGCCAGGACGGTGCGCAGGGGGTGGCGGCGGTGCAGGTCGTCGGTGCGGTAAGTGCCGACGAGGCAGACGCGCTCGCTCTGGAGCATGCGGCTCAGGAACACAAGCAGGTCGCGGGTCGAACGGTCGGCCCAATGCAGGTCCTCGATCACGAACAGGACCGGTTGCACCGCGGCCAGCAGACCCAGCAGCGAGCCGAACAGCCGCTGCTGGGTGAGGCCCGACGACGGCGCGGTCTCGCCGCCCGGCAGCAGTTGCTCCAGGACGGGGCGCTCGGCGATGGCGGCACGCAGCGTGGGGTCGGCGCCGCGCAGGGCGTCGGCTAGCGGGAGGTATGGGAGGGCGTCGCCCAGTTCGGCGCACTGGCCGATCATGACGTTGAAGCCGCGCTGGCGGGCCTGGGCCACGAGTTCGCAGGTCAGGCGGGTCTTGCCGATGCCCGCGTCGCCGCCTACGAGCGCCACGCCGGCGGTGCCGTCGCCGGCGGTTTCGAGCACGCGAACTAGTCTCCTCAGCTCAGCTGAGCGTCCGATAAGAAGACTGTTCATCTCGGTAACTCTATATGTAACAGAATCATGATTCTTTACGGCACAGCCCCACCCCCGCCACCCGCCGCCGTGCGCCGGCGCCGATCGGGGGGATCGCTTCTCACGTCGGACGGGGCTGGTCACCGTCACGGCCTGTGTCCACCCCCTAAGTGGTCCCCTCTTTACCCCCGACCGGCAAGGCAGGCGGGGGCCGGAGGCGTACCGGGGCCGGAGGCAGGTGGGCCGGAGGCGGGGTCCGAAAGCCGCTGACTGAGCGGAGGCGGAGGCGAGGGAGCAGGTGGGGAGGCGAAGCGGAGGGGCGGAGGGGCGGTTGGAAGGGCGCGGCGGAGAAGGGGCGAAGAGGGGCGAGGCGGAGGGCAAAGCGGGGGACGGGCCGGAGGGCGGGCGGAAGGCGGGCGGAAGAGTGAGGAGGAGGGGCGAGGAGGAAGGGTGGGATTGGGGGACAAATACCCGCAGAGTGGGGCGCGCTTTGCCCGTGGCAAACCCGACGACTTGGACACTGCTGGAGGAAGGGCCAGGAAAACGCTGAGGAGCCCCGATGGATGGTCCCCTGGAGAAGACCGAGCGCGGCCCCGAACCCGCGAAGCTGTCCCTGTCCGTCAACGGAGCCACCCTGGTGGCCGAGGTGGAGCCGCGGGCCAGCCTGCTGGACACCCTGCGTGAAAGCCTGGATCTCACCGGCACCAAGAAGGGCTGCAACCAGGGCGCCTGTGGCGCGTGCACCGTCTGGGTGGACGGCCGCCGGGTCGTCTCCTGCCTGACGTTGGCGGTCGCGTGTGAGGGCAGGGAAGTCACCACGATCGAGGGTCTGGTCGAGCACCCGATGCAGAACGCCTTTCTGGCCTGTGACGCGCTGCAGTGCGGTTACTGCACGCCGGGACAGATCATGTCGGCGGTCAAGCTGCTGGAGGAGGGCCACGCCGGCGACGACGCCGAGATCGCGGAGTGGATGAGCGGCAACCTGTGCCGTTGCGCCGCCTACCCGCACATCCGCCAGGCGATCCGGGAGGTGCGCGATGGCGGGCACCAATAGAAACGGTGCACACCAGCCAAGCGCCCATGCTCACACATCAAGGCAGGTATCCCGTGCACGCCATTAGTTACGCCAGAGTCGGCGACGTAGCCTCAGCGCTGGCCGAAGGGGCCGATCCGGGGAGCAGGTTTCTGGCCGGTGGGACCACCGAGGTGGACATGCTCCGCATCGGTGTGGCCCAGGAGCGGCGGCTGGTCGACATCAATGATCTGCCGCTCAACACCATCGAGGACCTGCCCGGCGGCGGCCTGCGGCTGGGGGCGCTGGCCAGGATGAGCGACGTCGCCGCCACACCCGGCGTCCGGGAACGGTTCCCGATGATCGCGCACGCGTTGGAGCTGGGCGCGTCGGCGCAGTTGCGGAACATGGCCTCGATGGGCGGCAACATGATGCAGCGGGTCCGCTGCGGCTACTTCCGCGAGGCCGGCATGCCGTGCAACAAGCGGGAGCCGGGTTCCGGCTGCGCGGCCGAGGGTGGGTTCCATCGGGGGCATGCCGTACTCGGGACCAGCGAGCATTGTTTCGCGACGCATCCGTCCGACGTCGCGGTGCCGTTGGTGGCGCTGGACGCGGTGATCCACCTGCGCAGCCGGTACGGCGAGCGGTCGATGCCGCTGGAGGACTTCTTCCTGCAGCCCGGAGACACGCCGGAACGCGAGCACCCGATCGAGCACGGCGAGCTGATCACCGCGATCGAGGTGCCCGCCGCCCCGGTGGCCCGCACGTCGTTGTACTGGAAGGTGCGTGACCGCGAGTCGTACGAGTTCGCGCTGGTCTCGGCGGCCGTGGCGGCCACGGTCACCGACGGTGTCATCCGCGAGGTACGCCTGGCGCTCGGCGGCGTGGCCACCCGCCCGTGGCGGGCCAGAGCGGCGGAACA
Source organism: Nonomuraea sp. NPDC059023 (assembly GCF_042740095.1). Taxonomy (NCBI): domain Bacteria; kingdom Bacillati; phylum Actinomycetota; class Actinomycetes; order Streptosporangiales; family Streptosporangiaceae; genus Nonomuraea; species Nonomuraea sp. NPDC059023. The sequence goes on from NZ_JBHYIO010000046.1 coordinate 6,773, forward strand.
GATGCTGACCGGCGGTCCGGCCATCGGCGACGCCTTCGAGGCGGCGGCCGCGGCCGAACTGGCCCCGGCCGTGGGCCACCAGCAGAACGCCTTCAAGATCGAGCTGGCCAAACGCACGATCGTGCGGGTCCTGGAAAGGGTGACGGCGGCATGAACAGGACCGCGAAAGCACTGGAAAGGGTGACGGCGGCATGACCACCACACTCATCGGTCAGCCCGTCACCCGGGTGGACGGCCGCGCCAAGGTCACCGGCGCCGCCAAGTACACCGCCGAAGTCTCCCTTCCGGGCATGCGCCACGCGGTCATCGCCGGTTCCGAGATTCCCGCCGGACGTGTCACCGGCGTCGACAGGTCCAGGGCCATGGCCGAGCCGGGCGTGCTGGCCGTACTCACGTATGAGGATCTTCCGAAGGTGGCCGCGCAGCCGGTCCTCACGCTCTCGCTGGCCGGTACGGTCGCCCACGGCCAGAGCTTCTTCCCGATGCAGGACCCGGTCATCCACTACGCGGGCCAGCCCGTGGCCATCGTCGTGGGCGAGACGCTGGACGCCGCCACCCGGGGCGCCGAGCTGCTGGACGTGACGTACGAGCGCACGGAGTCGATCACCGTGATCGACGAGGGCCGCGACCAGTCCTACGTGCCCGAGCGAATCCTGGCCGGCCTGGCGCCGGGCCAGATGGGCCGGGGCGATGTGGACGCCGGACTGGCGGCGGCCGAACTGACGGTGGAGGCCACGTTCACGTTCACGGCCAACCACCAGAACCCGCTGGAGATGTCGGCCACGGTGGCCTCCTGGGACGACGGGCAGCTCACGCTGTGGGACGCGACCCACGGTCCGACCGCCACCCAGATGACGGTCGCGAACCTGCTGGGCATCCCGGCCTCGCGCATCCGGGTGATCACCAGGTTCGTCGGCGGCAGTTTCGGCGCCAAGGCCATGATCTGGGCGCATCCGACGCTGGCCGCCATGACCGCTCAGATCATGCGCAGGCCGATCAAGCTGGCGCTGACCAGGGAGCAGATGTTCACGGGGTGCGGGCTGCGGGAGGACAACGAGCAGACGATCACGCTCGGCGCCGGCGCCGACGGACGGCTGACCGCGATCCGCCACGAGAAGCTGTCGATCACCTCGGCCTACGACGACTGGGCCGAGCCCGCGCTGAGCGGTTCCGGCGAGCTCTACGCCTGCGACAACTTCGCGGCCGTCTACCACCTCATCAAGGGCAACACGATGACGCCCACGTTCATGCGCGGACCGGGTGAGACGGCGGGGCTGGCCGTACTGGAATGCGCGATGGACGAGCTGGCGGAGCGGGCCGGGCTGGATCCGATCGAGCTGCGGCTGCGCAACCATGCCGACGTCGATCCGGTGAGCGGGCGGCCGTGGTCGAGCAAGGGGCTCAAGGAGTGTTACGCGCGGGGCGCCGAGCTGATCGGGTGGGCCGATCGCGACCCGCGTCCCGGCATGCGGCGCGAGGGCGACTGGCTGCTCGGCATGGGGATGGCCACGGCGATCTATCCCGTCTATCCGCTGATGAATCCGCAGCGTGCGCGGGCCCGGCTGTATGCGGACGGCACCGCGGTCATCCAGACCGCCGCTTCCGACATCGGCACCGGCGCGGCCACGGTGCTCACCCAGATCGCCGCCGAGGGGCTCGGGCTGCCGCTGGAGATGGTCAGGGTGGAGTACGGCGACACCTCGCTGCCGTTCCTGGCGGCGTCGGTCGGCTCGACGGGGTCGACGGCGGGCGGCAACGCCGTTCATCTGGCCGCGACGGGCCTGCGGGAGCAGCTCGTCGCCCAGGCGGTCCAGGACGAGGGCTCGCCCCTGCACGGCGCGGACCCGGAGCTGGTCGACGTCGTGGACGGCGTCATGGTCGGACCGTCCGGGTCGGAGAGTTACGGCGAGATGCTCAGCCGCAACTTCGTCCCGGAGACCGAGTACCTGGGCACCTACCAGCACCACGTCGACGAGGAGCACGCGCTGCTGAACTTCGGCGCCCAGTTCGCCGAGGTGGCCGTGGACGCCGCTCTGGGGGTGGTGCGGGTGCGCAAGATGGCCGGGGTGTTCGCGCCCGGCCGCGTGCTGAACCAGAAGACGGCGCGCAGCCAGCTCATGGGCGGCATGATCTGGGGTCTGTCCCAGGCGTTGCTTGAGGCCACGCACATGGATCCGCGCTTCGGCCGCTGGGCCAACCCGAGCCTGGGCGACTACCTGGTGCCGGTCAACGCCGACGTGCCTGAGGTGATGGTGGAGACGGTGGAGGTGGACGATCCGTTCGTCAACCCGCTGGGGGTCAAGGGCATCGGGGAGATCGGCATGGTCGGGATGGCGGGCGCGATCGCCAATGCCGTGCACAACGCCACGGGCAGGCGGGTGCGTTCGTTCCCGATCACCATCGAGTCACTGCTCTGACAGCACGAGGTCGGCACAACGCTCCCCGATCATGATCGCGGGAGCGTTGGTGTTTCCCGAGGTGACCGCGGGCATCACCGAGGCGTCGGCGACGCGCAGCCCGTCGACGCCGAGCACGCGTAGGCGGTGGTCCACGACCGTGCCCATCCGGCAGGTGCCCGCCTGGTGGTGGTAGGTGACGAGCGTGCGCTCGATATAGGCCGAAATATCGGCATCGCCGGGGTAGAGCTCGCGGCCCAGCTCGGCCCCGATCTCCCTGCACAGCTCCACTGCCGCCCGCATGCACCGCCGGTCGGCCTCCTCGCGCAGGTAGGCGGGGTCGGCCAGCAGCGGCGCGCCCGGGTCGGCGGAGGTGAGGCGGAGCGTGCCCCGGCTCTCCGGCCGGATGATCCCGGCCATCAGCGTGAACGCGTCCGGCGGCCCGCTCATCGTCTCGTCGTACAACGGCACGTGGAAGAAGAGCGGCTGCACGTCCGGCGCGGGCAGGCCGCCGCGGCTGCGCCAGAACAGCTGGCTGTGCATCACGGGCAGCCCCGGCACCGGCGGCGGCACCGGCCCGCGGGCCGCCACGATCACCGGGACCAGCGCGTGGTCGTGCAGGTTCGCGCCGACCGGCAGGTCCGCCCGCACCGGCACGCCGATCCGGCGTAGCTCGTCGGCCGGTCCGATGCCGCTGAGCATGAGGAGCCGGGGCGACTCCAGGGCGCCCGCGCTCAGCACGACCTGCCCGGCGTACACGCGCTCGCCCCGCCCGACCTCGACCCCGACGCACCGCGACCCCTCGAACAGCAGCCTGGTCGCGACCGCTCCCGTCCTGATCCGCACCCGGCCGCCGCGCAGATAGGCCGCCGCCGTGCTGTGCCGCCGCCCGTCCTTGACGGTGAGCTGGCAGAAGCCCGCGCCGTCCTGCGCCGCGCCGTTGCAGTCCTCGTTGTACGGCAGGCCGAGCCCCACAGCCGCCTCGACCACGGAGGCGTTGACCGGATGCGGACGGTAGTCGGACATCACCCGGACCGGTCCGCCCACGCCGTGATGCTCGCAGGCGCCCCGGTCGAAGTCCTCCAGCCGTTTGAAGACCGGCAGCACCTCCGGCCAGGTCCACCCCGGCCCCCAGTCGTAGTCGGCCGGGTTGCCGCGAACGAAGATCATGCCGTTGAGCGAGGAGGAGCCGCCCAGCACCCGCCCGCGCGGCCAGTGCAGCCGCCGCCCGCCGAGCCCGGCCTGTGGCGTGGTGAGGTAGTCGTAGTCCTCGGCGCCGCCCCACAGCCGGAAGACCCCGCCCGGGTCGTGGATGTCGGGATTGCCGTCTGGACCGCCCGCCTCAAGCAGCAGCACGGACAGCCCTTCCACCTCGGCCAGCCGCCCGGCGACCGCCGCCCCGGCCGACCCGGCTCCGATGACGACCACGTCAGCGCTCTCCATCGGGACAGCTCCTTTTCGGACGATGAGGAAAGCTATATGATTTCATAGACGACTTCATGGAGGAAGGATTGCCATGACCGGCAAGAACCTGGACGCCGTCCGTGAGTCCTACGCCGCCTCGGCCCGCGGCGATATCGAAGGCATCCTGGCCCTCCTCGCGCCGGACGCCCGCTGGACCGAGATGGCCGGATTCCCGTACGCGGGCACGTACGTGGGCCGCGAGGAGGTGCTGAAAGGCGTCTTCTCCCGCCTGGGCGGCGAATGGGCGGACTACCGGGCCGACCCCGAGGAGTACGTGGACGGCGGCGACACCATCGTGGTGATCGGCTTCTACAGCGGCGTCTACCGGGCCACCGGCAAGGCGATGCGGGTCCGCTTCACCCACGTCTGGAAGCTGCGGGACGGGGTGGCCGTCAGCTTCGAGCAGTTCACCGACACCGCGCTGGTGGCCGAGGCCCTGAGCGCGTAGGGCACTTCACGCACGAGAGGTCCCATCGTCATGATCGCTTCCAGGACGTTGTCCGTCTTACTGCTGGCCGCCCTGGCGGGCTGCGGGCTCGCCGACACCCCCACGACCGGCCGGGACACTCCGGGCACGGGCGTCATCCGGGTGGGCGCGGTCAGCTCGCTCAGCGGTCCCGTCACCTTCCCCGACTCCTCCGCCGCCGCGAAGGCCGTCTTCGACCGGGTCAACGAGCAGGGCGGCATCAACGGCCAGAAGATCGAGTACCTGGTCGCCGACGACAAGGGCGACCCCGCGGCCGCCGCGCAGGCCGCCCGCGACCTGGTCACCAACCAGGGCGTGGTGCTGCTGGCCGGTTCGGCCAGCCTGCTGGACTGCGCGGTCAACGCGCCCTTCTACGTCCAGTCGGCGATCGTCGCGGTCCAGGGCACCGGCGTGGACCCGACCTGCTTCGAGTCGTCGGCCATCTCGCCGGTCAACACGGGGCCGTACCTCAACATGGCGATCAACATGTACTACGCCTCCGAGGTGCTCAAGCGGGACAAGGTCTGCATGTTCCTGGCGATCCTCGGCAACACCAACGACGCCTACGGCGGCGCCGTACAGAGCTGGTCGAAGCTGACCGGCAAGAAGCTCACGCTCGACGACCGCACGGTGAAGCCCGACTCCGACCCGACCCCGTTCGTCCTGCGCGCCCGCTCGGCCGGCTGCCAGGCGGTCCTCTACAACGGCACCGAGCCGATGGCGATCGCCTGGATGAAGGTGGTCAAGCAGCAGAACGTCACCGGCATCGACTGGCTGCTCACCACCGCCCCCTACACCGAGGCGGTCGCCAAGGCGCTCGGCCCCGACGGCGAGGGCACCTACGCCAACGCCGAGTTCGAGCCCTTCACCGACGCGAGTTCGGCGGCGCTGAAGGACTGGCGCGAGCTGATGGCGGCCAAGAAGGTCCCGCTGACCTCGTTCGGCCAGGGCGGGTATCTGGCCGCCACCTATGTCGTGGACACACTCAAGGGCATCAAGGGCGCGATCACCCGCGAGTCGGTCGCCCAGGCGTTCAAGGCGCTTAAGCCCATCGAGAATCCGCTGGTGGGCACGGCGTACGAGTTCGGCGCGGCGGCCAAGCACCGGTCCAACCGGGCCGGGAAGATCGTCCAGCTGCGCGGCGGGGCCTGGCAGGTCGTGACGCCCGAGTGGGTGCGCTATCCGGGGACGCTCGGCTGATGCTCCAGGGCCTCGTCTCCGGGCTGGCGGCGGGCGGCACCTACGCCGCACTCGGCCTGCTGCTCACCGCCATGTACCGGCTGACCGCCACGGTCAACCTGGCCGTCGCGGCCACCGGCATGGCCGGGGTCTACATGATGGCCGCGCTGGCCGAAGCGGGCCTGCCGTACGGGATGGCCGCGGTCGCCGGGGTGGCGGCGGGCGCTGTGACGTCGGCGGGGTGCGGCGCGGTCATGGTGCGGTGGTTCGCCGGCAGCGGCGCCCAGCTGCGCACGGCGGTCTCCATCGCGCAGCTCATCGGGATCATCGCGCTGGCCTACATCCTGTTCGGCGACACGCCGCGGGTGCTGCAGAACCCGGCCGGCGCGCCGGTGGCCACGCTGGCCGGGGTGGTGGTCACCTGGGGCACGCCCGCGCTGATCGCGCTGGCGGTGCTCATCGGCGGCGGCACTCATCTGCTGCTGGCGCGGACCTCGCTCGGGCTGCGGCTGCGCGCCATGGCCGAGCGGCCGGTCACCACCGAGCTCCTCGGCATCGGCACCCGCGGTCCGGCGGTCGCGCTCTGGGGAGCCGCCGGCGCGCTGGCCGCGCTGGTGCTGCTGCTGGTCGCGCCGGTGCGCTCGAGCGACATCCTCTCGCTCAGCATGCTCATCGTGCCCGCCTGCGCCGCGGCGCTGGCGGGCGGGCTGACGCGGCTGCCGGGTGCGCTGCTGGGCGGGCTGGCGCTGGGCCTGCTGGAGGGTCTGCTGGCCGGTTCCGCGGCGGTGCGCGAGTACCGCGACGCGGTGCCGTTCGCGGCCATCCTGCTGTTGCTGCTGTGGAGCCGGCGCGGGGAGGTGTGGGATGCCGCGCGCTGACCGAGCCGTCCGCTGGGGACTGGCCGCGCTCGCCCTCGCCATCCTCGCGTACGGCCTGGCCGCCGCCCTGCCCGCCTACTGGGTCTTCCTGGCCATGTCCGCGGTCATCTCCGGCGTGCTCCTGCAGAGCCTCGGGGTGATCGCCGGGCAGGCCGGGATGGTCTCGTTGTGCCAGGCGGCCTTCGCCGCGATCGGCGCCTGGAGCACCGCGCAGCTCAACCTGTGGGGGGTGCCGGGCGGGCTGTACGTGTGGCTGCCGCTGGCGGGGCTGGCGGCGGTGCCGTTCGGGCTGCTCATCGGGCTGCCCGCGCTGCGCCTGCGCGGGGTGCACCTGGCGATCGTCACGCTCGGCTTCGCGGCGACCGTGGACATCGTGCTGGCCGCCGCCTCCTTTCCCGGCGTGGACCTGGGGCTGAGCGTGGGCCGCCCGGCGGGGCTGAGTTCCGAGCGGCAGTACTTCCTGTTCTGCGTGGGGGTCTTCGCGCTGGTCGCGGTGGCGCTGGCGGTGGTGCGGCGGACCAGGTTCGGCGCCACATGGCGGGCGTTGCGCGAGTCGGAGCGGGCCACCGCGGCGGCCGGTACGAGCGTGCCGGGGGCCAAGCTGAGCGCCTTCGCGGTCAGTTCGTTCATCGCGGGGTTGTCCGGGGCGCTGCTGGCGGGGCAACTGGGCATGCTGCTGGCCCGCAACTTCGACCCCGGCCAGTCGCTGACGGCGTACGCGGTGGCGGTCATGGCGGGGGCGCACCACGCGGAGGGCGCGCTCATCGGCGGCGCGCTCGGCGTGCTGGTCGCGGAGCTGCTGAGGCGGTTCGGCATCCCGCAGCAGTGGGCGAACGTGGTCTTCGCGGTCGGCGCCATCCAGGCCTTCACCCAGGGCGCGGGCATCAGCGACGCGCTGCGCGCGGCCTTGCGGCGGCGCGACGGGCACCGGCCGGTGGCGCCCGTTCCGCTCGTGGAGAAGGCCGTTTCCCAGGCCGCCACCGGGACGGCGTCGCGGATCACCGGGCTGAACGTGCGCTACGGGCAGGTGTCCGCCGTCCAGGACGTCTCCCTGGAGGTGCTCGCGGACAGCGTGCACGGCCTGGTCGGGCCGAACGGCGCGGGCAAGTCCTCGCTGGTCGACGCCATCACCGGCTTCACCCCGTGCACGGGCTCGGTGGAGCTGGCCGGGCACGACCTGAACGGCCGGCCCGCCCACCTGCGGGCGCGGGCGGGCCTGCGCAGGACGTTCCAGCAGGACCGGGTGCCCACCGGCCTGACCGCCGGGGAGTACCTGCGTTTCGCCGCCCGCCGTCCCCTGACCGCCCGCGACCTGGCCGAGGCGCTCGGCGACCTGGTCGCCGTGGATCCCGGGCGGACGATCGCCGACCTGGACGTGGGCACCCGGCGCCTGCTGGAGGTGGCCGGAGCGCTGCTGGCCCGGCCCGAGCTGGCCGTGCTGGACGAGCCGGCCGCCGGGCTCGGTCAGGCCGAGACCGAGCGGCTCGGCCGGTGGCTGCGCGCCGCGCCGGAGCGGTTCGGCTGCGCCGTCCTGCTCATCGAGCACGACCTCGACCTCGTGCGGGCGGTCTGCGCGCGGGTCAGCGTGATGGACTTCGGCCGCGTCATCGCCGAGGGCCCGCCGGCCGAGGTCTTCGCCGACCCTCGGGTGCTCCGCGCGTACCTGGGCGAGGAGGTGACGGCGTGACGCTCTCCCTGGACGCGCTGACCGTGGCGCGCGGCGGGCAGCCGGTCGTGCGCGAGGTCACGCTGCACGCCGGGCGCGGGCAGGTGAGCGTGCTGCTCGGGCCGAACGGCGCGGGCAAGACCACCTTGCTTGAGGCGGTCTCCGGCATCCTGCCCAGCCGTTCCGGCCGGATCACGCTCGACGGACACGACCTGACCGGACGGCCGCGCACCCGCAGGGCCCGGCTCGGCCTGGCCCACGTCGAGCAGAGCCGGGCCGTCTTCGCCACGCTCACCGCCCGCGAGAACCTCCTGCTGGCAGGCGACCCGGACCGGGCGCTGACGCTCTTCCCAGAGCTCGCGCCCCGCCTGGAGGTGCGGGCCGGGCTGCTGTCCGGCGGCGAGCAGCAGATGCTGGTGCTGGCCCGCGCGATCCTGCGCGAACCGGCCGCGCTGCTGCTGGATGAGATGTCCATGGGCCTGGCCCCGGCGGTGGTGCGCAGGCTGCTGCCGGTCATCCGCGCGCTGGCCGACGCCGGGTGCGCGGTGCTGCTGGTGGAGCAGTTCGCGCACGCCGCGCTGGCGCTGGCCGACGCCGCGTACGTGCTGTCGCGCGGCGCCCTGACCTACAGCGGCGACCCCGGGCCGCTGCGCGCCGACGACTCCGCGCTGCGGCGCGCCTACCTGGGAGAGGACCGGGCATGACGACCGCGGATCTGGTGCTGGTCAACGGGCGGGTCCTGACCATGGATCCGGCGCTGCCGTACGCGAGCTCGGTGGCGGTGCGCGGCGGCGAGATCGTCCACGTCGGCGAGCGGGCCGCGCGGTGGGCGGGACCCCGCACCGAGGTGATCGACCTGCGCGGGCGGCTGCTGCTGCCCGGCGTCAACGACTCCCACCTGCATGCCGTCGGGTACGGGCTGCACCGGCCGCCGTTCTGCCTGGACGTCGCGCTCGGCTCCGTCGCCGCCGTCCAGGCCGAGGTCGCCCACGCGGTACGGCACGCCAAGCCGGGCGCCTGGATCAGGGGCATCGGCTGGCACCCCGGGCGGCTGGCGGAGGTGGCGGCGGGCCGGACGATGACCGCGGCCGACCTGGACGCCGCGGCCCCCGGCAATCCCGTGGTCTTGCAGGACTTCTCCGGCCACGCGGTCTGGGCCAACAGCGCGGCGTTACGCCTGGCCGGAGTCGAGTCGTCCGGGGGCGTCCTGCACCACGGCGAGCAGAGCCTGGTCATGCGGGCGGTACCGCATCCTGAGGGCGGGCTGGCCACGGTGGTGCGCGACGTGGTCGCCGAGCTCAACCGGCTCGGCATCACCAGCTTCACCGAACCCGGTCTCGGGCCCGGCGGCGAGGAGGCGTTCGCGGGCGGCATGAGCGCCGCCGCGCTGGACGCCTACACCGCGCTGGCGCGCTCGGGCGAGCTGACCGCTCGGGTGAGCGTGCTGGGGCTGCCGAGCCCGATGTCGGGCGCGTCGGTGGCCGACACCCGGGCTTGGCTGGCCGATCCGCCCCGGTTGGACGGGGTCGATCCCCGGGTGCTGCGGCTGCTGGGGGTCAAGGTGTTCGCCGACGGAATCCCGCCTTCTGAGACGGCGTGGATGCGGGAGCCGTACCCGTCGGGCGGGCACGGCTCGCTGTGCACGCGCGGCGACAGCAACGCCGAGCGGGTGGCCGAACTGGAGGAGATCATGCGGCTGGTGCACGCCGCCGGTCACCAGCTGGGCGTGCACGTGGTGGGCAGCCGGGGCGTCGACGCGGTGACGGCGGCGCTGGCGGCGCTGCCGGGCGGGGCGCGGCACTATCTGATCCATGGGCAGTTCGCGAGCGAGGCGGCGCTGGCCACGCTCGCCGGGCTCGGCTACGGCATCAACCTGCAGCCGGTGCTCCAGGCCATGGAGTCGGACACCACCCATGCCCTGTTCGGCGCGGACTGGGCGGAGCGGGAGTGGCCGGCGCGCTCGGCACTCGCGGCCGGGGTGAACACCGCGTGCAGTTCCGACGCGCCGGTGACCGGCCCCGACTGGCGGGCCGGAGTGGCCGCGCTGGTCGCCAGGCGGGGCCAGGGGCTGACGCTGGAGGAGGCGCTGGGCACCTACACGCGCGGCGCCGCCTGGCAGGACCACGCGGAGGGCTGGAAGGGCACGGTCAGCGCCGGCAAGGTCGCCGACCTCTGCGTGAGCGCGGCGACGGCGCCGGACGAACTCGTCGACGCGCCGGTCGATCTCACGGTCTTCGGCGGCAGGATCGTGCATCCGGGCTGAGCGCGTGGATACCGTTCGGGCATGGGTGCGGACATCTGGGCGGCCGGGGATGCCTACGAGGGCTACATGGGCCGGTGGAGCAGGCCGGTCGCGGCGGCGTTCGTGACCTGGCTGGGCGTCCCGGCCGGGCGTAGCTGGCTGGACGCCGGCTGCGGGACGGGCGCGCTGACCGCCGCGGTACTGGCCGCCGCCGCGCCGGACCGGGTCGCCGGGGCCGATCCGTCGGCCGGGTTCGTCCGGCACGCCCGGGACCTGGTCGCCGACGCGCGGGCCGGGTTCGCCGTCGCGGACGCGCGGGCTCTGCCGTTCGGGGACGGGCGGTTCGGCGCGGCGGTGAGCGGGCTGGTGCTGAACTTCGTGCCCGATCCGGCGGCGGCCGTCGCGGAGCTGGCCAGGGTGACCGCCCCGGGCGGCACGGTCGCGGCCTACGTCTGGGACTACGCCCGCCGGATGGACGTGATCAGGGCCTTCTGGTCGGCGGCCGTGGAACTCGATCCCGACGCCGGGGCGCTGGACGAGGGCGCCAGGTTCCCGCTGTGCCGTCCTGATCCGTTGCGGGCGCTGTGGGACGGCGCCGGGCTGGCCCGGGTGGAGGTCGCGCCGATCGACATGGACGCGGTGTTCCGGGACTTCGACGACTACTGGCGGCCCTTCCTCGCCGGTCAGGGTCCGGCCCCGGCGTACGCGGCCGCGCTGCCGCAGGCGCGCCGGGCGGCGCTGCGGGAGCGGATCAGGGAGCGGATGCCGGTGGCGGCGGACGGCTCGATCACCCTGCGGACCCGCGCCTGGGCGGTACGCGGCGAGGTATTGGTCCACTGAAGCACCACCACATTGGACTCCATTCATGGACCAAGGCTCCTCTACTGTCGGAGACATGATCGCCCTTCCCACCCTGGCCCTGTTCGCCGCCACCGCGCTGGCCCTGGTCGTCATCCCGGGGCCGAATCACCTCTACATCGCCGCCCGCGGCCTGGCCCAGGGACGCTCGGCCGCGCTGGCCAGCGCGTTCGGGGTGGAGGCCGGCACGCTCGTGCACATACTCGCCGCCGCCGCGGGTCTCTCCTACGTGATCACCCAGTCGGCCGCGTTGTTCTCGATCGTCAAGTGGGCCGGCGTCGCGTACCTCGTCTACCTGGGCATCCGCGCGCTCACCGGCAAGGACGAGCAGCACGCCCAGGCGCCCGAGCCGCAGCCGTTGCGCAAGGTGTTCCTCGAAGGCGTGGTCATCAACATCCTCAACCCCAAGGTCACGCTGTTCTTCCTGGCGCTCCTGCCGCAGTTCGTGGACCCGGCCGCGGGCTCCCCCGCGCTCCAGATCGTGGTGTTCGGCGCCATCCTGCTGGTGCTCGGCCTGCTCTCTGACATGATCTACGCGTTCACCGCCGGCGCCCTGGGCCACCGGCTGGCCGCCAAGGCGCGGGCGCTGCGCTACTTCTCCGGCGTGGTCTACCTGGGACTCGGCGTGGTCACCGCGCTCACCGGGAGAAAATAGGCCGCATGGCACCGAGGAAGCAGCGGGAGATCTTCGCGGCGACGCTGCGGCTACTGGCCGGCAAGGGCTACGACGGGCTGACCGTCGAGGGCGTGGCCGAGACGTCGGGCGTCAACAAGACGACGATCTACCGCTGGTGGCCCTCGAAGGCCGCCCTGCTGGCGGCGGCGCTGGTCGAGGCGGACATGCTGGAGTTCGAGGTACCCGACACCGGATCGCTGCGCGGCGACCTGGTGGCGCTGGTGGAGGCGCTGGGGGTGCTGCTCACCGAACCGCCGGGGCGGGACGTGGCGGTGGCCGCGCTCGGCGCCGCCGTACACCATCCCGAGATCGACGCGCGGCGCTTCTTCGCCGACCGCCTCGCCCGCGAGCGCGTGATCTTCGAGCGCGCGGTACGGCGCGGCGAACTCCCCCAGTCGGCCGACCCGATGCTCGTCATGGACCTGCTGGCAGGCGCGATGTGGACCAGGGCGGTGTTCAGGGGCCTGCCGCTGGGCCCGGATTTCGCCACCGAGGCGGTCGCGGCCGTGCTCGACGGGGTCAGCTAGCCTCGTTCAGCGCCGCCGGAACGCGTTCGAGCACCGGATACGGCACCAGCCCATAGGCGTAGAAGTCGACCGCCGCCGCGCCCGCCGCCTTGGCCCCGAGCGCCTTGGCCACGAGCCGGTCGGTGGAGTCGCTGTCGGGGTAGCCGGGGCGCAGCACCGCCCGTACCTCCCGGTCCTTGCCGACCGAGCGCAGGTAGGCGCCGACGTCGTCGGCCACCCGGGCGGCGTCGCGGGCGTAGGCGAGCACGCCGAAGGCGGGCACCAGGTCACCCAGGGCGACCAGGTCGACGCCGAGCTGCCAGGCGTCGTGGGCGGCCAGGCCGGGCGACGGCAGGCCGTCGCGGTAACCCTTGACCGAGCCGGTGTAGTCGATGAACACCAGCTTGGAGCCCTCCTCCGCCACCGCGGACGCCACCTCGGACACCAGTGTGGTCACGGTCTCCGAGCGGGCGCGGGCGTAGGCCACGACGTCGGGACCGGCGTAGGCGGTCAGCGCGGCCCTGGTCACCTCGCCCTGGGCGGCGGGGTCGCCGTCGAAGACGCCGCCGACGATCCTGGCGCACTCGTCCCGCGCCACCTCGGCGTTGACGCCCAGGTCGGTGGCGCGGCGCATGCAGTAGTCGCAGAAGCACAGGCCGAACAGGTAGTTGTCCATGGGGCCGAGCGGGACGAACGAGCGCTCGGGGCGCAGCGGCCGGAAGTGCAGCGATTCGGCCACCACGCTGTCGACGCCGAGCCTCGCCACCGACCTGGCCAGCGCCACGGCGTACTCGCGCACGTCGGGGTGGGCTGGACACAGGTCGGTGAGCGAGCCGCGGTCGCCGAAGCAGTCGCGCACGGTCACGTCGGGATGGCGGGTGCCGAGCGTGAGGTTGCGCAGGAACACCGTCCAGCCGTGGAGCTTCAGGCCCCGCTTCGAGCAGGCCTCGCGGACGCCGTCGAGGGCGTCGGTGTAGCCGGGGACCGGCGTGAGGCGCAGCCCGGAGAACAGCTCGTGCGGCGGGACGAAGTGGGCGCCGTCGTGGCGCAGGGTCAGCCTGGACAGCCCGTGCGGGGTGACGTCGCGGGAGCCGTGGTGCACGGCGCCCACGGTGATGCCGGCCGTGCCGTATCCGGCGACACGGTCGAGCACCTTGTCGACGCCCTCACCCCGGAGGTCCTCGACGAAGACGTATACCGAACTGTCCACGGGTTGACCTTACGCGCTCTTGTGCGCGACGAAGTCGATCTCCACCAGGATGTCCATCAGGTCGGATCCCACCGTGGTGCGGACCGGGAAAGGCTGGTTGAAGTACGACTTGTACACCTCGTTGTAGGCCGCGAAGTCGCGCTTGAGGTGCTGCAGGTGCACGGTCGCCTTGACCACGTCGTCGAAGCCGAGCCCGTGGGCGGCCAGGACGGCGCCGAGGTTCTTCATCGTCTGGTGCGTCTGGGCGGCCACGTCGTCGCCGACGACCTCGCCGGTCACCGGGTCGAGCGGCCCGGCGCCCGAGGTGTAGACGAAGTCGCCGACCACGAGGCCCTGGGAGTAGGCCCCGACGGGAGCGGCGCCGTCGTTGGTCCTGATTTCCTTCTTCACGAGATCTCCTAGAAATGCGTGGTTATGGTGCCGACCTGGCGGTAGTCAGGGTCGACGAGGGGCAGCGCGCGCCACTTGTCGAAGGCGGTGCACGGGTGCGAGATGCCGAAGGAGAGCACGTCGCCGGGGCGCAGGCCGTCGCCGTGCACGACCGTGTGCTGGTCCTGCATCTTGACGACGGTCAGCCCTTCGCGCCTGGGCACCGGCAGCCCCTCGTCGTAGGGCGCGTCGCGCTTGCCCATGCCGACGATCGCCAGGCCGGGCTCGGGGGTGGACAGCACGTGCGCGAAGATCTCGAAGGCCGGGCGCAGCTCGCCGTCGATCCGGTTGAAGGGGGTGCGCTCGCGGTAGTAGCCGTCGTCGTGGGTGACGTACGCGCCGCTGCGCAGCACCACCGTGGCCTGGGCGGCGACCAGTTCGCGCCCGATGACGTCGAACCACTGGCTGCCGCCGACGGTCAGGATGGGGTTCTTGACCCGCAGGTACTCGACGGCGTCCTGGAGCAGGCCCAGATATTTCCGGACTTCTCCGGCCGAGGTGAGCGCGCCCTCGTACCCGGCCACGCCGGCCAGCGACACACCATCCGCGGTCTGGATATATCCGGCCAGATCCACGACCTCCTCCACCGACCGGCAGCCCGCGCGGCCGCCCGCGTGCCCCAGCTCGACCAGCACGCGGAACCCCCGCGCCGGCGCGTGCGCGCGCAGGATGTCCACGCCCTCAGGCGAGTCGGCGAAGCACAGGAAGTCGAACCCGGGGTCGCGCTCCAGCTCGGCCGCCAGCCAGTCGAGCCCGACCGGGTCCACGACCTGGTTGGCCACCATGATCCGGCTCGCGCCGAAGCCGCGAACGATCCTCGCCTGCCTCGTGTTGGCCACGGTCAGGCCCCAGGCCCCGGCGTCGAGCTGCATCGCGGAGATCTCGGGCGACAGGTGGGTCTTGGCGTGCGGCGCGAGCTCCAGCCCGTGGCCTCGCGCGAAGGCGGCCATCGTGGCCACGTTGTGCTCCAGCGCGGCGCGGTGCACGACCATCAGCGGCAGCTCGGACTCCGCGAGAATTCCCTGCACGATGCCCCCATTCATCCGCGTTGACCCTATCAACGCGAGCGCAGCGCCCGGCCTGGGGTGGCCCCGGTCAGCTCGCCTCCGGCCAGCACCTGGACACCGGAGACGAACACGTCGTCCACCCCCGTGGCCGGCGTGCGCGGCGCGGCGTAGGTGGCCTCGTCACCGACCCTGGCCGGGTCCAGGACGATCAGGTCGGCGGCCGACCCGGCGCGCACCAGCCCGCGCCCGTCCAGCCCGAAACGGCGGGCCGGATGGGAGGCCAGATGCACGGCCGCCTCCTGCCAGGTCCAGTCACCGAGCTCGCGCACGTGCCGTCCCAGGAAGCGGGCGAAGGCGCCCCAGCCGCGCGGATGCGGGTGGCCGCCGACGTAGATGCCGTCGGAGCCGCCGGTGTGCACGGGGTGGCGCAGGATCCGGCGGACCGACTCCTCCCCCTCCGGTCCCTCGTCGGGCCGCGCCGTCACGCACCCGGCTTCGAGCCGCGTGTCGACGAGCAGCTTCTTGCAGAACTCCGCGGGCGGCAGCTCGGCGCGGGCCGCCGCCTCCACCATCGTCAGCCCCTCGGCCCATGCGGAGCCCGGCGCGTGCGAGATCGTCAGCCTCGGCCAGGTGTCCTTCAGCGAGTCCCACCAGGAGTCCAGGTCGGGAGAGCCGAGCATCTCGACCGCCCGGTCCACCTCGGCCCCCGGCACCGACGGCGGCAGCACGACCATCGCCAGGATCGTGCTCCCCCGCAGGTAGGGGTAGGTGTCGAAGGTTAGGTCGACGTCCTGCGCGAGCGCCCGTTCCACCAGCGGCAGCAGCACACCCGCCGGCCCGTGCAGGTGCGAGACGTGCACCGCCGCCCCCGACAACCGCGCGATCTCGCCGACCTCGTCCATGCCGATCGCGGCCTTCGCGCCATAGGCGCGCATATGGGTGACGTACGGCAGGCCGCCCAGCGGAGCACAGAGCGCGGCCAGTTCCTCGGCCGAGGCGTAACGGCCCGGCAGATACTCCAGCCCGCTCGACAGCCCGACGGCCCCCTCGCCCAGCCCGCGCTCCACCCTGGCCAGCATCGCCGCGATCTCGGCGGGCCCGGCCGCGCTCGGCGAGGGGCCCATCACGTCGTAGCGGATCGTGCCGTGCGGCAGCAGGTAGGCGGTGTTCAGCGCGACCGTCCGGTCGTAGCCGTCCAGCAGTTCGCCGACCGACAGCGGCCCCTCGTGCGGCAGCCGCCCGTTGACGGCGGTGAAGTACCTGGTGGCATAGGCCACGGTCGCGGCCGAGCCCGGCGCGAACGACAGCCCGTCCTGCCCCAGCACGAACGTGGTCACCCCCTGCCGCAGCGCCGCGAGCTGCACCGCCGGGTCGAAGACGGCGGCCTCGCCGTGCGCGTGGCAGTCGACGAACCCGGGCGCGACGAACCGCCCGCCCGCCTCCACGACCCGCGCCGCCCGCGCGCCGTCCAGCCGGCCGACCGCCGCCACGCGATCGCCGCTGAGCGCCACGTCGGCCCGGTACGGCGGCGCGCCCGTCCCGTCGAGCACCCGGGCACCGCTGATGATCACATCGAAAGCCACTCAAGGATTAAACCTGATTTGGCACCCGGGCTGCCGTTCTCATACCGTCTGGCGACTCATCAGAAGGGACACCCGTGCGCCGCCTGACCATCCTTTCCCTAGCAGTCCTGATAGCCGGCGCCACCGGATGCGCGGGTGCGCGGCCCGACGCGAAGCCCGCCGCCACCGGCCCCGCCTCCCTGGAGCAGCCGGTGCCGTTCGGCAGTCACCGCGTGCCGTACGCGCAGGGTGTGCTGCGCCCGAAGGGCGACGCGGACGGGCAGGTGCGCGACTACTACGGCAAGTGGAAGGCGGCCTTCGTCACCGCGAAGTGCGGCTCGCTGCAGGTGCTCTCGCCGGACGCCGACCACCCGTACGTCGCGGAGGCGCAGGGCTACGGCCTGGTCATCGCGGCCACGATGGGCGACAGGGACCTCTTCGACGGCATCCTCGGCTACGTCGAGGCGCACCCGTCGGTCAACAACCCCGACCTGCTCGCCGCCGAGCAGGACAAGAACTGCAAGAGCGTCAACGGCTCCGACTCGGCAACCGACGGCGACCTCGACGTGGCCTACGGGCTGCTCATGGCCCAGCGGCAGTGGGGTGGCGGCTACCGGGACAAGGCGGTCAAGCGGATCGCCGCGATCAAGGAGTCGGAGGTGAACCCGGACACCAAGCTGGTCAAGCTGGGCGACTGGGCCACCCAGGACGATCCGCTGGCGAAGGTCTCGCGCACCTCCGACTGGATGATCGACCACTTCCGGGCCTTCGAGAAGATCGACCCGGCCTGGGCGGAGATCCGGCAGGCGCACCAGAAGCTCATCGCCGAGATCCCGAACGAGACCGGCCTGCTGCCCGACTTCGTGAAGAACGGCAGGCCGGTCAAGGGCCAGGTGCTGGAGGACGCGCACGACGGCGACTACAACTGGAACGCCCTGCGCGACCCGTGGCGCATCGGCGCCGACGCGGTGACCAGCGGCGACGCCGCCTCCACTGTCGCCGCCCGCAAGATGAGCACCTGGATCTCCAAGGTCGGCGACCCCGAGAAGATCGCCGGCGGCTACACCCTGGACGGCAAGCCGCTGGAGGAGGGGCCCGAGCCGGCGTTCGTGGCGCCGTTCGCGGTGGCCGCGCTCGTCCAGCCGGACGGGCAGGCCTGGCTGGACAAGCTGTGGGCGTACCTGACCTCGCGGGAGATCGGGAAGAAGGACTACTTCGCGGCCACCGTGCAGCTCCAGTCGATGATCGTCGCCTCCGGCAACCACTGGGTGCCCTAGCTGCCCCTGGTGCCGGACACGCAGTTGGCCCGGACGTTGACCGGTTGCCTGGCGAGCAGCTCCCTGGCCTGTGAACGGGCCAGGTTCCAGCCGTTCCACGGGTCCGGCGCGTCCAGGCCGTTGGCCTTGACCACGTTGAACAGCACGCAGCTGCGCTGGGGCTCCGGCAGCCGGACGAGCGCGGGCACGGCCTCCGCGCCCAGGTCGCCCAGGTAGTCGGAGTCCATCTGCGCCACGCCACGCACCGCCACCTGGGTCTCGGCCACGCGCAGGTCCGGGTTGACCATGGCGAAGGTACCCAGGCCGAGCGCCGTCACCAGGACGATCGTGCGCGGCAGCCAGCCCGAGCCGCGGCCCGCCAGCCGGGCCGCCCCGGCCAGCAGGACCAGCGCGAACACCACGCCGAGCCACCAGACCGTGGCCTGGACCGAGATCCGCAGCCGCGACAGCCCGTACACCTCGGTGTAGAGGTCCATGCGGTGCAGCGCGGAGGCCAGGATGACCAGCGTCAGCGCGCACAGCACGCCCAGCTGACCGGCCAGCACCCAGCGCTCGCGGCGGCCGGTGCGCAGCACGCCCCCGGCCACGGCCACGATGCCGAGCACGATCATGCTGACCAGGACGAGCTGGAAGAAGCCCTCCCTGGCGTACTCGGCATAGGTCAGGCCCTCGGTGTTACGCACCGTCGCCGCGCCGCCGAACAGGAACCTGATCTGCACCGCCACGAACGCACCGAACAGCAGGTTCAGCGCGGTCAGCGGCACCAGCCAGACCGTCCGCGCGATCGTGACCTTGACGCCGGGTCCGATGGGGTCCTTGACCGGCCGGAGCGCGACCAGGACCAGCGCCGACAGGAGCGCCCCGAACACCGCGAACAGCACGACGCGCGACGGGAGCGACTCCATCCAGTCGGGCGTGGCCGTCAGCCGCTCCAGATACCTGGCGAACACGCGGTCGGCCGAGGCGAACAACAGCCCGAACACCCCGACCAGCACCACCGCGATGCCCACACCCGCCAGCGTCGGCATGATCCGCCGCCGGGCGACCAGGCGCTTGACCGGCCCCGACAGCAGCCAGGGCACCGGGCCGAGCGCCAGCACCACCGACATGCCGCCCCTGATCACGCCCAGCCAGCCGGTGCCCGCGCCGGAGACCGCCAGCGCGATCAGCCCGGCCCCGGCCGTCACCATGATCAGGACCAGCCAGTCGGCGTCCCTGATCACGGCCGTCGAGATCAGCCAGTAGCCGGTCAGCCCGAACGCCACCGTCCACGGCGTCGCCCTGCGCAGCACCGCCGGGAGCGCGCCGGCCCCGAGCACCAGCGCGACCAGCACCAGGCCGAGCCCGCTCTGCGCGTCCGGCAGCGCCACGGCGGCGAACACCCCCGCACCCGCCGCCGCCGGAAGCAGCCAGCGCGGCGTCTCGGGCAGCTCCGGCTTCGGCAGCAGCGGGGGCGGCTGGTAGGGGGGCGGCGGAGGTCCGTAGGCGCCCGGCGCGAGGGGCTGCGGAGGTCTCTGCTGCCTGTACGGCTGCCGCGCCGCCGTATCGGCGGCCACGACCGAGCCGACGGCGCCACCCGCGGCCGTGGCCAGGATCAGCGTGACCAGCGCGGCCACGCCCCCGAACGCGACACCCATGACGACGGCGGCGAACAGCCCGACAAGGAACCCGGCCAGCAACCCCAGGAAGATCCCCCAGAACAACCGCCCGAACCAGCTCCCCGACTGCCGCTGCCCACCACCCGCACCCGGAGCGGTCCGCACCGCCGCACCCGGTGCGGGCCGCGCCGCCGCTCCCGCAGGGGGCCGCACCGCCGCGTCCGGTGCGGGCAGTGCCGCCGCGCCCGCCCCGACCGGCACCGTCCGGGGAGGCGAGCCCGGCCCGACCGGCGTCGGTCGTGTGGCCGCGGTCTCGACCGGCACGGTGATCGGGCCGGTGCGGGTAGCCGCCGCCTCGGCCGCCACCGCCCCCTCGGCCCTCGCGGCCACCGCCACGCCGTCCTTCACCGTCGCGGGCACGCCTTCGGGCTGCGTCTCGGCCGTCACATCCGAAGCCCCGGCCGTCGCCTGGGCCGCCACGCCGTCCTGTGGGACCGCCGCCGTGCCATCCTGCGCCGCCGCCACGCCATCCTGTAGGACCGCCGCCACACCGTCCGGTGAGACCGCTGCCGCGCCGCCCTGTGAGACCGCCTCCGCGCCTCCGGCGGCGACGGCCCGCTGGTCCTGTACTGCGGGCGCGTCTTCCTGCGTCGCCCCGGCTGCTGCCTCTGCTGTTGCCTCTACCGGCATCTTGGCCGTCACTCCCGCCGTGACACCTGCCGTCACTCCCGCGGTCACTCCCGCAGTCACTCCCGCCGTAGCATCCGCCGTCGCCTCTGCCGCCACGACGGCCGGTTTGGCCGCGACCGCCTCCTGCCGTGGGTTGCCCGCCTCGGGGAGCGCCCGTTCCGCCGGGCGTTCCTCCCCGGTCCCGACCGATGTTTCCGCCATCGTGGTCCTCCCCGGTAAGTCGACGACCATCCGGCATCCGGTGCCGTCGCCGATGTGAATGGAGCCACCGTGCAGCTCGACGATCTCCTTGACGATGGCCAGCCCGAGCCCCGAGCCGCCCGAGTCGGCCGCCCGGCCGGAGTCCAGCCGGGAGAAGCGTTCGAACACGCGCGCCCTGGCCTCGGCGGGAATGCCCGGCCCCTCGTCGGCGACGGTGATGCGGATCCCCGCGCCCTGGCCCGCCCCCGTGATGGTGACCAGGGCGCCGGGCGGGCTGTGCCGTACCGCGTTGTCGAGGAGGTTGGCCAGGACCTGGGCCAGCAGGTCGGGGTCGGCGCGCACCACGAGGCCGGGCGGGATCCGCCCTTCCAGCCGCACGTCCTCGCGCGCCAGCCCCGCCTCGCGCAGTGCCTGTTCGAGCAGCGGGCCGAGTTCGATCGCCTCGGGCTCGATCAGGCGGGCGCCGGAGTCGAGCCGCGACAGGTCGAGCAGCTGGGTGACGAGGCGGCCGAGCCGTTCGGTCTGGGCGAGCGCGGTGCTCATCGTGACGGGGTCGGGCGTGGAGACGCCGTCGACGACGTTCTCGAGTACGGCCCGCAGTCCCGTGATCGGCGTGCGCAGCTCGTGACTGACGTTGGCGATCAGCTCGCGGCGCTGCCTGTCGACCTCGGCCAGGTCGGCGGCCATCGCGTTGAACGCCCTGGCCAGCTCCCCCACCTCGTCACGCGAGGTGGCGCGGACCCGGAGCGCGTGGCTGCCCTTGGCGATGGTCTGCGCGGCCGAGGCCATCTCGCGCAGCGGCTTGGTCATGCCCCTGGCCAGCCACTGGACCATGATCAGCGCGAGGAGGGCGGCGACGGCGATGCGTACCTCGCGCGAGTAGCCGGAGTTGATGCCGACCTCGTTGACCACGAACGCCACGCCCACGGCCAGGACGATGACGAGGCCCAGCTTGACCTTGATGCGGCCGAGGAAGTCGAGTGGCCTCATCGCCGCACCAGGGCGTAGCCCACGCCGTGCACGGTGCGCACGACGTCCGGGCCGAGCTTGCGGCGCAGCGCCCGTACGTGGCTGTCGACGGTCCTGGTGGCGGCGGCCTCGGAGAAGCCCCACACGTCCGACAGCAGCCGGTCGCGCTCGAAGACCTGGCCGGGCCGCTCGGCCAGGCGGCGCAGCAGGTCGAACTCGGTCCGGGTGAGCTGGGCCTCCTGTCCCCCGACGAACACGCGGCGGGCGGCGGTGTCGATCTCCACCTCGCCCACGCGGATCACCGTGTCCTCGGCGGCCAGTTGGGCGGCCCGTTCGACCCGGCGCAGCAGCGCGTGGATCCTGGCGACCAGTTCGCGCATGCTGAACGGCTTGGCGATGTAGTCGTCCGCGCCCACCCCCAGCCCGACCAGCACGTCGGTCTCATCCCCGAGCGCCGTCAGCATCAGGACCGGCACCGGGCGGGCCGCCTGCATCCGGCGGCACACCTCGAGACCGTCGAGACCGGGCAGCAGGCGATCGAGGATCACCAGGTCGGGCTCGGCTCTGCCGTAGGCGGCCATCGCGCTCTCGCCGTCGCCGGCCACCTGGACGTCGAAGCCTTCGGCGGCCAGCCGGTCGCGTACCGCGCGTGCGATCGTCTCGTCGTCTTCGACGACCAGGACCCTTTTCACGACTCGAAGCCTAGAAGGGGACTGTGCAGACGACACTCGGCAATTTGTGGACATCCCGTGCAGACTTGTGCTCGTGAACGTCGCCGCGTACCTCTCCCGCATCGGCCGCCCCGACCTCCTCAACGCCCCGCCCAGTGCGGACAACCTGCGTGAACTCCACATCGCCCATATCGAACGGGTCTCCTACGAGGCGTTGCAGATCTGGCTCGGCCGGCCCACCACGGTCGACCCGCAGGAGTCCGCTGCCCGCATCATCGGCGGCCGGGGCGGCTACTGCTACCACCTCAACGGCGCCTTCTCCCTCCTGGCCACGGCGCTCGGCTACGAGGTCACCAAGCACCTCGCCGGCGCCCAGCAGGAGTCCGCCACCGGACCGCACCTCGCCGGCAACCACCTCGTGCTCACGGTCCGGCTGCCCGACGGCGAATGGCTGGTCGACCTCGGGCTCGGCGACGCCATCCGCGAGCCGCTCCCCCTGGTCGCGGGCACCTACCGCCAAGGACCCTTCGAGTACGGCCTGCGCCCCTCGGAGATCGCGCCCGGCGGCTGGCGCTTCGACCACGACCCGCGCGGATCGTTCGTCGGCATGGACTTCGGCCCGGCCCCCGCGCAGATGTCCGACTTCGCCGACAAGCACCGCGAGCTGACCACCTCGCCGGATTCGGGCTTCGTCCGGGTCGCCGTCGTGCAGCGCCGCGACGCCGGCGGCGTGGACACCATGCGCGGCCTCATGCTGACCAGGATCGGCGACCGCTCGCTGCGCACGACGATCACCACCCAGGCGGACTATTTCGCCGCGCTGGCCGACGTGTTCGGGCTCCCCATGGCCGACGTGAGCGCGCGGGAGCGGGAGAAGTTGTGGCGCAGGCTCCAGGAGGCCCAGGAGCGCTGGGTCAGCGGCAACGGCTCCCGGGTTCAGGCAGAGAGCCCTTGAGCAGGTAGGCGTCCACCGCGGCGTCGACGCAGGCGTTCTTGCCGCCGTAGGCGCCGTGGCGGTCGCCGTCCCAGGTGAGGAGCCGGGCGGAGGAGAGTTGCCCGGCGACGTCGGCGGCGTACTCGTAGACGCCGTCGGGGTCGCCGGTGTTGCCGACGATCAGGATGGGCGGGGCGCCCGCGCCGCTCAGGCGGCCGGCGTGCGGGTCGGCGGACTTGGGCCAATAGGCGCAGTTGAGCAGCGTCTGCCAGACCGCGGACGGGCCGAACCTGGGCGCGTCCGCGGCGATCTTCGCGGCCAGGCGGTCGAGGTCGCGCCTGCCGTACCTCTCGGTGTAGTCCGCGCAGTTGATGGCCATGTTGGCGTCCTGGAAGTTGCTGAACCCGCTCTCCTGGCTGCCGCCCGCCAGCCACGCGGACATCTCCAGCATCGGCCTTCCGTCGCCCTTGTAGGCCTTGGCCAGCGCGTTCTCCAGCTTGGGCCAGCCGTCGGGGCGGTAGAGCCCGTAGAGGACGGCCAGCCGCGCGGCGGGCTCGGTGAGTTCGCCGACCGGCAGGCCCCCGGCCAGGAAGCGGTCGAAGCGGTCAAGCACCTCCTCGCCGGTCGCGCCGATCGGGCAGTCCGCCCGTGCCCCGCAGGCGTCGGCGAAGCGGCGCAGGCCCTTCTCGGTGCCGGCCATCTGGAGCCTGATCACCTCGAACTGGCCGAGCGTCGGATTGCCCGGCGAGTCGAGCACGAGCCGCCCGACGTTCCCGGGAAACAGGTCCGCGTACGTGGCCATGAGCGATCCGCCCCACGACAGCCCGAAAGCGGTGAGCTTGTCCTCGCCGAGCGCCTGTCTGATCCGGTCGAGGTCGCGCGCGTGGTTCCTGGTGCCGAGGTACGGCAGAAGCGGCCCGGCGGCCTTCTCACAGGCGGCCGTCACCTTCCTGGCGGCGGCGAAGGCGGCGCCCTTCTCCCGGTCGGTGTCCGGGGTGGGGTCGGCGGTGAACGCGGTGGCCAGGTCCTCCTTGGTGAGGCACTGGACGGGGCTGCTCTCGCCGACGCCGCGCGGGTCGTACCCGATCAGGTCGTAGCGCTCGCCGAGGGTGTCGTGCGCCTTTGTCAGGACCCGCGGGAAGTCGAGGCCGGTCGCGCCGGGCCCGCCCGGGTTGAACACGAGGCTGCCGAGCCGCCTGGCGGGGTCGCGGGCCGGGACACGGGTGAGGGCCAGCGTGACGCGTTCGCCTCGGGGCCTGGCATGGTCGAGTGGGACGTCCAGCTTGCCGCACTCACGCGGACCGCACGCCGTCCACGCGATGCTGGTGTCCGTCCTGGTTTCAGGAGTCCGAGGTACGGCCGGCGGCGCGGCCTGGCAACCGGCGGCGAGGATGAGGGCGATGGGAAGGAGTTTCCGCATGCTGTCGAGGGTGCCGGGAAGGCTGGGCACCAGCCCACCTCACCAGGCACGATTCCGGGTAAACACATCGGTGTACCCCCCGCGCATGGCTATGCCCGGAGATATCCCGCTATCGTGCGTTTCGAAATGGGAGAAAGCATGAAGCTGGGCGGGCGCTATCGGCTGCTGAACCCCTTGGGCGAAGGCACGGTACGGCTGGCCTTCGACGAGGTGGCGCACCGTGACGTCGCCGTCAGGGACATGCGGGCGCAGCCGGCCGGGGAGGCCCGGCGGGCGCTCGGACTGCGGCATCCATCGATCGTCCCACTCCTCGACCTCGTGGAGGAGGAGGGCGGGCCGTGGCTGGTCACGGAGTTCGTGTCCGGGGCCTCGCTGGCGCGTACCGTCGACGCCAAGCGGCCCCTGCCGGAGCTCCAGGCCGCCCGCGCCGGGCTCTGCCTCCTGGAGGCCCTGACGACCGCGCACGGGGCCGGGATCGTGCACGGCAACCTCAATCCCGGCAAGGTCATGCTCACGGCGACCGGCCGCGCCGTACTGACCGGCTTCGGCCTGCCGCACCCCGGCCTGCGCCCGCCCGCTGACCTGTGGTCGCTCGCCGCCACCCTGCACTTCGCGGTGGAGGGCCGCCCGCCGGGCACCGCACCGGCCACCGACCCCGAGCCGTTGCGCGCCCTGATCCGCGCCATGCTCGACCCCGCCGGACCGCCGTCCCTGGACGACATCACCTCCACCTTGACCCGCCTGGCACTCAACCACCCCATCACCACCACCCACCCCCTGTCGGTCCCCACCACAGGCAGCTTCCCCCCGACCCCGGCCACACCTCCCGGCCACCCGTCGCCGCCCCCCTTCGACCAACCAGCGGACCCAGCCCTCGGCCACGCAGCGGGCCCGGACTTCGGCCACACGGCAGATCCGGCCTTCAGCCACACGGCGGGCCTGGACTTCGGCCAACCCACGGGCCCGGAACTCGGCCATCCCGGTGACCCTGCGCCGCCCGTGCTTGGTCATCTGGCTGAGACCCCGCCCTTGGGCACCCCCGTCGCCCCGCACCTCGGTGGCGAGGCCCCGGCACACCCCGGCGACCAGAGCGCCCTGGCACCCGCCCCGCAGGACGAGGCGCCCAACCCGCCCGCCAAGTCCCGCCTGCTGGGCCTGCGCAAGGTGTTCGGCCGGCGCCGCCAGTCCCCGCCCGCCCCCGAGAACCCGCCACCCACCGAGCCACCGCTCACCGCACCGCCCGTCATCACCCCCGAAACACCCATCCAGCACCCGCACGCCCCCTTCCCGCACGACGCCCCACCCCAGGACGACACCCCCTTCCCGCAGCACCCGCACGCCCCCTTCCCGTACGACGCCCCACCCCAGGACGCCCCCTTCCCGCAGCCCCCGAACGCGCCACCGCAGAACCCGCCCACCCCCCACCCCGTGGACGCCCCTTTCGGGCACCCCGTGGACAGTCCCTTCGCGCCGCAGTCCCCGGACGCCTTCCCCACACCGCCGGACGCCCCCTTCCCACCGCCGGACGCCCCCTTCCCGCCTCCCGAGCCCGGACCGGCGCCTCCGGCCGACGACTCCTACCCGACGCCACCGGTAGCCGCGTTCCCCACACCGCCCGCCGGCAGCTTCCCGGGGCCGGCCGACGGCTTCCCCACGCCACCCGCCCAGAACTTCCCGACGCCACCTGTAGAGCCCGCGCCGCTCAGTGACGTGCTGTACCCGTCGCCCTCCTGGCCGGTCGCCTACGACCCCGCGCCCCCGCACAGACCACGCCATGCCGCCCCCGGCGCCACCCCGGTGGATCGGGCGCTGGATCAGGTGATCGGCACCACCGGCCCGCTTCCTCCGGTCCAGGTGGCCGCGATCGGGCTGGCCGTACTGGATCAGCTGGTGGGTCTGCACGCTCGCGGCGAGCACCACGGCGACATCCGCCCCGGCAACATCCTGCTGTCCCCGTCGGGCCAGGCCATTCTCAGCCCGCCGCTGATGCCGAACGGGATCTCCGCCTACACCGCCCCCGAGGGCGCGACGGGACCGGCCGCGGACATGTGGTCGCTGGGTGCGACGCTGTTCGCCGCGGTCGAGGGGCTGCCGCCGGCTCCGGGCGCGCCGCTGACGAGGGCGGGCGCGCTGGCGGCGGTACTGTACGCGTTGCTGGCCGGCGATCCGGCGGCCAGACCGGCCCCGGCACCCCTACGCCAGGAGTTCCTGACCATCTCCCAAAGCCTCGACCCACGCGACATATCGTGAATGGAACCCCACCGGTCCCCCACTCGTTGGACCGAAGACGCACAATGTGAGAGAGGCGGGGCGCGCGCTCCGCGTTCGGAGGAAGTTGAGGATGTCGCCAATCCAGAAGTACGCGGTAGGCGCCGGCGCCGCCGTACTGCTCTCGCTGATCTTCCTGCCGGGTTGGCTCACCCTGCTGGTCGTCCTCGGCGTGGTCGCCGCTCCGGTGGTCGGCTATTTCATGCTCGACCCGTCCCAGCGCGAGCGCCTCAAGCGCGTGCGCAGGCGCGGCATCGGCAACTGAGCCAGCTAAAAACGGCGAGGGCCCGGAGAGCGGCCCTCGCCGTACTCAGGCCTGCGCCAGGGCGGTCTGCACGCGCTGGGTCACCCGGCGCTCGACGTAGAACGACAGGAACGGCACCGTCCCGCCGAGCATGATGCCCAGCATGTACGGCCAGCTCCACCGCGCCTTCATGCCCAGGTTCATGACCGTGACCAGGTAGACCATGTACAGGAACCCGTGCACCTGCGCGATGATCAGCCCAGGCCACCACGTGACCCGGACGACGTAGTTGAGGAACATGCCCACGCAGAGCACGAGCAGCATCACGCCGACCATGTAGGCGAGCACCCGGAAGGGCTTGAGGGCGGACTCCACTAGTTTTCCTAACCTTCCAGAACCATCTCAGGGGACTGTCGAGCACGGCCCCGATCACCCCGTACGGCGTCGCGTACGAAGTGGAACCACATGAAGACGGCGAACCCCGCGAAGATCCACCAGTTGGCCGCATAGGCCGCGTTGCGCCACGTGAACGTACCGCCGACGACCGGCGGCGCCACCGAGACCGGGGCGAGCGCGCCGGAGGCGGGCTGCGCGACGACGAACCCGTTGCGCACCTTCTCGCCCTTCCACAGGTTGATCAGCTCGCCCGTGGAAACGGTCTGCACCTGCCCAGCGGGCAGTCCCTCCGCGCGCCGCTGCACGCTGTCGGTCCCCTGCGGGGGCCGTAGCCGCCCCGACACGTTCACGTTCCCAGCCGGTACGGCGGCGCCCGCGTCACCGGCCGAGGCCACCCACCCGCGCACCACGGGCATGAGCGTCCCGTCGGCGAGCCGGAGCGGCGTGAGCACCCAGAAGCCCTTGTCCCGCGCGACGTTGCCGCCCGGCGTGTCCACGCTGGGCCTGCGGTCGGCGACGAGAAGCTGCCGTTCCCCGTCGTAGACGCCCTGCGCGGTGACCTTCCGCCCCACGGCCGCGTTCTCGAACCCGGCGCCCACCTTGGCCAGGCCGTCCACGGCGACCGGGGCGGGGTCGGTGGCCGCGTGCGGCTTGCCGGAGTCCTGGAAGACCCCGAGCTGCCAGCGGCCGAGCAGGATGAACGCGGTCAGGACCCCGATCGTGAGCAGATGCAGCCCGATCAGTCGTGGGGAGAACAGGGTCCTGAGCATGCTTCAAAACTATCCGCCGGACGGCGTGGTCCGTCATCAGGGGCACCCACACCAGTCCTGGCAAAAGGTGCAAACGGCTCACCTGTTCCGGCTAGAGTGCTGCGCATGTCTGACCAGCATCCCGACCCGGCCGGCAACACGCAGCAGTTCCGCGCGTTCGCACAGCAGAGCGAGCAGGACGGCGCGCGCAAGCGCTCGGCGGCCCTTCCCATCATCGCCGGTGTGGTCGTCCTCGCGATCATCGCGGTGGCGGTCTATCTCATCCTGAAGTAACCCGACTCCGACAAAGCCAAGCGCCGACGGCCACGCTCTCGGCGCTTTTCGTGTGCCCGGACATTCCCGCCCGCAGGTAAGCCCGGCGGCCCCGACGCGCACCCTCCCAGCGCGGCCCGCAGCGGCCCGCGCCCGGCCCGGCCGGCCGTCCCCGCGAACGAGCGCGCCTCGACGCCGTCGCCCCACCACCCGCACAGGTGGCCACAAGCATGCGATGTGACCCGGCTCACTCTGGACCGGGCAACTTCGGCTGACTACATTGGACAATGTGTCCAATAAGACTGCGGACCTCGACCGGTTCCGCGAGTTGCAGCAGCTCGCCTACCGGGGCGCCGAGCATGTCGCCGCGCGGCTCGAACCCGGGGTGACCGAGCGCATGGCCGCCACCGCCCTGCGAAAGTGGCTGGAACGGCACGGCGCGGACGACTGGTTCCACGTGCCGTTCGCGTGGTTCGGCGAGCGAACGGCATTCCGGAAATTTCGGGTTCCGACCCAGTTCCTGCCTACTTCGCGACGGCTCGAAGAGGGCATGCCCTTCGTCCTGGACTGTGCGCCGGTCAGGGATGGGTTCGTCGCCGACATCGGGTATTCGGGGCGCCTGGGGGACAATGCCGACTGGGACGGGCTGGACCGGGATCTGGCCGGGTTCCGGGGGAAGATCCTGGAACTGGTACGGGCCCGCCGTACCTTTCGCGATATCTACGCGGAAGTCGACCGGCTCATCGCCGAACAAGGGCATCGAAACCGGCACAAGGTTTATCCCGGGCGGGTGATCGGGCATCAGGTCGCCCGTATTCGCCTGGGCGGGCCGCGTTTCGTGGTTTTCCAGTCCTTTGGGTTCAGGACCCTGCGTACGATCGGGCGCGAACTCGTCAAGGAACGCCTCGAAGGCCGCTCCCCGCTCTGGGCGGGCGGCAAGGCCAGTGAGCATCCGCCGACCCCCGGGCTGTGGGCCGTCGAGCCGCATCTGGGCACCGCGGGTGACACGGTCGGCGCCAAGTTCGAGGAACTGCTGGTCGTCACCGAGGACGACGCCTACTGGCTGGATGACGACCTTCCCCACGTCCGCCGCTGGGAGTCCCGATGACCGACACCTCGATCAAGCCGCGCCGGGTCAGGTTCTCGTGGGAGGAGACGCCGCTGCACTGGGTGCCCGGCGACCCGTTCACCACGCACCTGATCAACGTGCTGCACATGCTGCTGCCCGCCGGTGAGCGCTGGTTCGTGCACGTGTTCAAGCAGGCTCTGCCGTACATCCAGGATCCGCGGCTGAAAGCCGAGGTCAAGGGGTTCATGGGGCAGGAGGGCACGCACGCGGTCGCGCACCAGCGGGTGCTGGAGCACATGAGGGAGCAGGGGCTCGACCCCGGGCCGTACGTCGAGAACATCGAGTGGATCTTCGAGCGGATGCTCGGCGACGACACGATGCCGCCGATCGCGCGGACGTACTGGCTGAAGGAGCGCGTGGCGCTGATCGCGGCCATCGAGCACTACACCGCGGTGCTCGGGCAGTGGATCCTGGACGCCCGGCCCCTGGACGACGCCGGAGCCGACGCGGTCATGATGGACCTGCTGCGCTGGCACGGCGCCGAGGAGGTCGAGCACAGGAGCGTGGCGTTCGACCTGTTCATGCACCTCGACGGCTCGTACGCGCGGCGCACGCGGACGATGATGGTCACCGGGCCGATGATCGTCCTGCTGCTGAAGCGGGGCGCCGGGTTCCTCATGGCCAACGACCCGATCCTGCGTGGGCGGCTGCGGGCGAAATGGACGCATTACTTCTACCGGGCGCACCAGGGGCGCGTGCCGACGTTGCGCAGCCTGGCGCTGGCCGTACCGCGCTATCTGCGGCCTGGCTTCCACCCCAGCCAGGAGGGTGATCTACGGCAGGCGCTCGACTACATCGCGATCTCCCCGGCGCATGCCGAGTTCCTTTCCCTGACGTCCGAGACCTACAGGAGGTCCAATGAGTAAGCCGGGAATCGTGATCATCGGCTCGGGGTTCGCCGGCATCGGGATGGCGATCAAGCTCAAGGAGGCCGGCTTCGACGACTTCGTCATCCTCGAAAAGGCCGCCGACCTGGGCGGTACCTGGCGCGACAACGTCTACCCCGGTTGCGCGTGCGACGTGCCGTCGCACATGTACTCCTACTCGTTCGAGCTGAATCCCGGCTGGTCGCGGATGTTCTCCCCGCAGGATGAGATCTGGGAGTACATGCGGGCGTGCGTCGACAAGTACCGCATCGGGCCGCATATCCGGTACGGCAAGCAGGTCGCCGGCCTCGAATACGACGACGAGGCCAGGGAATGGCAGATCACCACCGAGGACGGCGCCACGATGCGGGCCAACGCCGTCATTTCGGGCATCGGCGCCCTCCATATCCCGAAATTTCCTGAAATCAAGGGACGTGAGGCCTTCGCCGGGCCGTCCTTCCACTCCAGCGCCTGGGACCACTCCGCCGACCTGGCCGGCAAGCGCGTCGCGGTCATCGGCACGGGCGCCTCTGCCATCCAGTTCGTCCCCCAGATCGCCCCCGTGGCCAGGGAACTCCTCCTCTTCCAGCGCACCCCGCCCTGGATCCAGGCCAAGCCCGACTTCGCCATCCCCGGCGCCATGCGCAGAGCCCTCGCCCTGCCCGGCGCCGCCCGCCTGCTGCGCAACACCGTCTACTGGGGCCTGGAGACCCGCGCCCTGGGCTTCGCCGTGGACCCGCGGCTGATGAAGATCCACGAGACCATGGCCCGCAGGCACCTCGAACGCCAGGTCCCCGACCCGGAACTGCGCGCCAAGCTCACCCCCGACTACACCATCGGCTGCAAGCGCATCCTGCTGTCCAGCGACTACTATCCCACCCTGACCAGGCCGAACGTCTCCCTGATCACGGACGGCATCACCGAGATCCGGGAGCGTTCAATCGTCGACGCGACCGGCGCCGAGCACGAGGTCGACGTCATCGTCTACGGCACCGGCTTCAAGGTCACCGACTCGCTGCAGGAACAACGCATCGTCGGCAGAGGCGGTCGCAAGATCCAGGACGCCTGGCAGGACGGCATCGAGACCTACTACGGCATCACCACCGCCGGCTTCCCGAACCTGTTCTTCCTGCTCGGCCCCAACACCGGCCTCGGGCACAACTCGGTCGTCTTCATGATCGAGTCGCAGGTCCGCTATGTCATGAACTGCCTGCGCCTGCTCTCCAGAACCCAGGCCAGAGCCATCGACGTCAAACCCGGCCACCAGCGCACCTTCCAGGACCGCCTGCACCGGCGCCTCGACCCCCTGGTCTGGAACTCCGGCGGCTGCAAGTCCTGGTACCTCGACGAGCACGGCGTCAACCGCACGGTCTGGCCCGGCTTCACCTTCGAGTACTGGGCCCGCACCCTCCGCGTCGACCCCGCCGCCTACGACCTCATCTACTGACTCCAGGCATACGAACGCATCTCCGAAAACTGTCGGTGACGATCTTTACAGTCTTCCGCATGACGACTGGGGCATGGGAGGCGGTCCGCAAGGCCGTCGACGCCTATGACATGCACGCGGTGGCCCTGCTGGCCGCCGGTTTCGGCGACGACGAGCGCCGCGAGGTGGCAGCGGAGCTGACGGCGTACCTGCCGGTGGCGCGCAGGAACGGCGAGGAGGACGACGAGCGCCGCCTCGACCGCCGCCACGAGAAGTGGGAGGCGCTCCACGCCCGCGCCGACGAGCTGAACGTGCCTGCCCACAGCCTCCCCGAAGCCCAGCACCTCATGCTGCCCTGGATCTCCGAGCGCTGGATCGAGCCGATGCGCGTCGCCGGCGCCGCCACCCTCCCGGGCGCGGCCGCGGTGGCCGCCTGGCTCAACCGCCGCGAGCTGCGCCGCCCGCTTGGCGGCTGGCGGGGGTCGATCGACGACGTCCCGCAGCTGGTCGCGGTCCTGTCGGCCCGCCCCGCCGCCTGGCAGTCCGATCTCGCGGTACGGCTCGCGCTCCGGCTGCGCGGCGCCCGGCCCGAGGCCGACAACCAGGTGCGCCTCGTGCTGGAGATGCTGCGCCGTACCGGAGCGGAACCACCCGAGCACGACCCGCTGACGCTGGCGTGGCTGGCCGCCGCCACCCCGTCGTCGTCCGCGACGCTGGCCAAGGACGGGCTGCTCGACGCGATGGTGCCGCGGTTGTTCGAGGCGGAGGGCGTGGGCAGGGCGCTGCGCGACTCGACGGACTGGCCGAAGGCGCTGCACAAGCTGACCGCGAGATCGTTGACCGGCGCGGCGCGGGTGTCCAGGAAGGCGCTGCTGTCGGGCTGCGTGCGCCGGTTCCTGCGCGGTGGGCAGGCGGCCGACCTGCGCTTCTTCGTACGGTTGCACGACCTGCTCGACCCCACCGACGGCGAGGTGGCCGAGCACGGGCGCGACTACCTGCGGCTGCTGCCCACCGCGCCGGGCAACGTGGCGGAGCCGGCGCTCAAGCGGGTGCGCAGGCTGGGCGAGCTGCCCGCCCACGAGGCGAGCGAGGCGGTGCTCGGGCTGCTGTTCCGGCAGGAGAGCAAGCTGGTCGCCGCCGGGCTGAGCTGGCTGGAGCGGCTGCTGCGCGACCCCGCCCACGACCTTGACGACTACGCCTCCGCGCTGGCCACGGCGTTGGCCGGTGAGTCCGCCGCCGTGCGCGATCGCGCGGTGAAGCTGGCGGTCAAACACGCGGCCCGGTTCAGCCCGCTCGGCGCCGAGACGATCAGGCAGGTCGTCGAACTCCTGCCCGCCGACCAGGGCGCCGCTCT
Organism: Nonomuraea sp. NPDC059023; assembly: GCF_042740095.1. Lineage (NCBI taxonomy): Bacteria > Bacillati > Actinomycetota > Actinomycetes > Streptosporangiales > Streptosporangiaceae > Nonomuraea > Nonomuraea sp. NPDC059023. The sequence goes on from NZ_JBHYIO010000046.1 coordinate 39,777, forward strand.
CGCGAGCGCCTTCGGCGGCGAGGCCAACACCCCGGACCAGGCTCCCGCGCCGCTGCCGCCCCGGCCGCTGCCTCTGGCCCCGGAGCCGGGACCGTTCGCCGCCTCGCCGTCCACACCGGAGGAGTTGGCGGCGTTCCTGCCCACGGAGTTCGACTGGCCGAGCCAGGAGACGTGGCTCGACGCGTTCGTCCGGCTGGCCGCGGGCGACCGCGCCGCGCCGGCCGCCGGGCTGGCGGGACTGGCCGCCCGCTGCAAGGACCTGGAGTACTGGTCGTCGCCGTGGTGGGAAACCGCCGACTGGGCCGCCGCCATGGCCAGGGAGCTGACCGAGCCGGGCGCGGAACGCACCGCACCCTCCCGGGCCGGCCTGGCCGCGACCGCGGGGAGCCCGGTGGACGAGCAGATCCTGTCCAACCTGGCCGGCGTTCCCATCCGGACGATCGCCGAGCGCGTCCCCGGCCCCACGGAGTGCGACGCCTCGAAGTACCTGCCGCTGGCCCGGTATGCGGAGGTCTATCAAGCTCTGCTGGACGAACGGCTTCCGCCGTACCTGCTGGCCACCCCGAGCCGCGAGGACGGCGGGCTGGACGCGGCGGTGCTGGTGGAGCGCTTGGCGACATATCCGGACGGCATGCTCCCACTCCCCACCGACCTGCGGCAGGCACTACTGCGGCTGCGAAGGACGGCGAGCGAGGAGGTGGTGGCACGGGCCCGGCGACTGCCCGGCGAGGCGGGGCGGATGGTGGCCGCGCGGCTGACCGCCCGGCCCGCGGACCCGCAGGTGACGCTGCGGTGGACGGTGCACGGCGACGACCCGCGCGTCGTCGCCGACATCATCCCGGCACCGGAGGATCGCGACCTTTTCCGCGACCTGCTGACGTTGCGGACACACGGTGAGTCGTGCGGACGGATGCTGGCCGTGCTGGCCGGATACCGGGAGGTGGCGGCGGCGCGGTCGGTGTACGGGCTGCTGTCCGCCTGGCCGATCGCCCGTCCGGACACGGACGACCTGCGCCGGTTGGCACTCGCCGACGGGCCGGCCGGACCGGGCATGGCGCTGCTGCTGGCCTGGTCGCTGTTGCGCGGGGACGGTGGCGCGGTGGCCAAGAGGCCGTTCCTGTGGCTGGCGGCCTCTGGCGACCTGCCGGGCGAGGAGGTCGGCAGGCAACTCGCAGCCCTGCTCCCCCACCTGAGACGCGACCTCCCGGACGCGCTGCGCACCCTGCGGGAGCTGGCGGAGCTCGGGGCCCATCAGGAGGTGTGGCAGGTGATGACCGGTCTACTCCCCGCCTACCTCCGAGCCGAACGCGCCACCACCACCCACACCCGCCTGGTCTCCTTCGCCGCCGACGCGGCCGCCTGGGCGGGAGCACGCGGCGAACTCCCGGCCATCACCGACCTGGCCACCCGAACCCGAACCAGCGACCTGGTCCGCCAGGCCCGCCGCCTCCACACCTACCTGACCGCCCCAGCCCCCAACCCCTAAAGGAACCCCACCCCCACACCCCACCCCCACACCCCGCCCCGGCCCCCCGCCCTGCAACCGGACCCGACCCCGGGCTCGCCCTGCGCCCCGACCCCCCACCCGGGACCCGCCCTGCGACCCGGCCCTGGGGCGTGCCCCGGGGCCGCGGCCCTGCACCCGGCCCGGAACCCGGTGCGGCAGACAGCGCGGCCTCGTGGGAGGCGGCGCTCGGAGCACTGTCTGTGGGGCGCGCTCTTGGGACAACAGCGCGCCCTGGGATGCGGCGGGTCCCCGGACGCAGCACCCGGTACCTGGGCGCGTCTAAGGAGCGAGGGCTTGGCGTGCCGTGGGCGAGGTGTGTCCTGGGGGTACGGCGTGCCCGGGACACGCTGCGGTGCCGTGCGGGCGGGCGTGTGGGTGGGTGTGGGTGTGGGCGTGGGTGTGGGGGTTGGGGTGTGGGGGTTGGGGTGTGGGGGTTGGGGTGTGGGGGTTGGGGTGTGGGGGGTTGGGGTCAGGGTTGGCGGGCTTTGGTGGCGGCGGTGCGGAAGGCGGGGAGGGCCTGGGCCAGGGCTCGGTGGTCGCGGGCGCGCCAGCTCAGCCCCGCGAACACCGTAGGACGCCCGCGGAGGCGGGCGCGGACGCGGCGGGCCAGTACGGCCAGGTCGCGGCAGTGGTCGGGCAGGTGATCCCGAGGGGGCTGGGCGGCGGCGGTCGTGTCGTGGGCGGGGTCGCTGCCGGCGGGCGACGCGCCGCCCAGGGGAAGGACGTAGCGGGTCAGGTCGGGGAGATCGGTGCGGGGAGTGGGCAGCGTCAGGAGCGGGTCGAAGCGGCCGGCCGCGGCGTCCCTGGTGGTCAGGGGCGGGTTTTCGGGGGCGAACAGCGCGCGTAGCGTGGCGGGGACGCTGGCGTGTTCCATGGGGGTGGTGCTCACCGTGCCCCTCGGGATCAGGGGGGAGACGATCACGGCGGGGACCCGTACGCCCGAGGAGGAGAAGTCGAAGGCGGCGCTCTTCTTGTGTGCCAGCAGGCGCAGGATGCGGGCCAGCAGCCCGGGGGAAGATCCGGGGTCGGGCAGGCCGGTCAGCGGCGGGGCGTGGTCGTAGAGGCCGCCGTGCTCGTCGTAGGTGATGACGAGCACGGTCTGGCCGAACGCCTCGGGGTTGGACTTCAGCGCCTCGTACACGGCCGCGATCAGCGACTCGGCGCGGGCGAAGTCGGTCGAGGCGCCGACCTGGTCCTTGATCTGGTTGTTGCCGGGATGCTGGCTGTTGGACGGACGGTCGTTCAGGCGGACCGGGGGCCGGTGGTTGGGCTCGATGAAGGAGTACGCGGGCAGCTCTCCGGCCGCCGCGTGGGCGGTGAACTCCGAGATGTCGAACCAGCGGGCGATCCGGTCGGCGCCGTTCCACAGGTTGGAGAACGCCCACACCTGCGGCACGTCGTCGTGGTAGACGTGCCAGCCGTGTCCCGCCGCCTCGAGCGTCTCGAAGATGGTCGGGTCGGTGTAGAAGCGCGGCTGGATGTTGGTCATGCCGTCGGAGGTGGCCGCGTGCAGGTAGTTGCGGTTGGGCCAGGTCTCCCCCGGCACCGAGCAGTACCACCGCGTGCACACCGCGAACTCCAGCGCCAGCGTCGCCAGCACCGGCACCCCGGCGGGGTCCTGGCAGCGCATCACCTCCGGCCCGACTCCGAAGATCGGCTCCTTCTTCGCGAACTTCGGATACAGCCACCCGATCAGCGGCCCCAGCAACCCGCCGAACCGCGGCTCGGCCAGCCCGCGCGCCTTGCGTTCGTGCGCGCTGACCCAGCCGCCGCCCAACTGCTCCATCGCCGCGTCGTGCGAGTGGTCGAAGTCCATCGTGGCGAGCGGCCCCGCGTCCGCTGAGGCCGCCACGGGCGGGCCGCCGTCCCAGCCTGGGCTGGTGTACGGCCCGCCGCCCCGCAACCCGTCATACCCGGGATCGGGATGGACGAGGTAGCCGAGCATGTGGTCGAACGACCGGTTCTCCAGCATCAGCACAACGACATGCCGCACCGACGCCCGACCCTGTGACCCAGCCTCAGGCCCAGGCGCATCCCTCCCGGCTTCGGTCATCGTGACGGATGCACCACCAGCGCGCTGCCGCCGCCGCGCCGCGCGGGCTCGGCGACCGCCTGTATCCGTCCCCGGCCGAGGAACTCCAGCCCGGTCGCCGCCCCGATCTCCGGGTTCGGCGCGAACACGTGCCCACGCGATTCAAGGGCGGCCCCGTGCTGGGCGAGGAAGGCGGGCTCTGCCTGGGTGGCGGCGGTGTTGCGCTGGGTGGCCCGGGGTGCGGCCAGCGCGTCGGGCAGGTTCATGCCCAGGTCGTAGCGGTTGACGAGGATCTGCAGCACGGTCGTGATGATCGTGGACCCGCCGGGCGAGCCGACGGCCAGCACCGGCTTGCCGTGCTTGAACACCAGAGTGGGCGCCATCGAGGAGCGGGGGCGCTTGCCGGGGGCGGGCAGGTTCGGGTCGCCGGGCGCGGGGCCGAAGGTGAAGTCGGTCAGCTCGTTGTTGAGCAGCACGCCGCGGCCGGGTACGACGATGCCGTTGCCGCCGGTGGACTCGATCGTGAGGTTGTAGGCGACGACGTTGCCCCACCTGTCGGCGACGGTGAGGTGCGTGGTCTCCGGGCCCTCGTCGGCGACGTCGGGGGCGGTGCCGGTGGGCCGCTCGCAGTCGGAGTAGGAGCCGTCGGGCGAGCCGGGGGCCGCCGGGTGGGCCATGGCGCGTTCGCCGATCAGGCACGAACGTTCCTTGGCGAAGCCGTCGGACAGGAGTTCGCGCATGGGGACACCGGGGATGTCGCCGACGTACTTGCCCCGGTCGGCGAAGGCCAGCCTGGAGGCCTCCAGGTACTCGTGCAGGCCGACGCTGGGCAGCGCCTCCAGGATGTTGAGCGCCTCGCTGACCGTGGAGCCGCCGGAGGACGGGGGCGCCATGCCGTACACCTGAAGGCCCTTGTACTCGATGTGGGTGGGTTCGCGCATCAGCGCGCGGTAGGCGCGCAGGTCGGACATCTCCATGAGGCCGGGCCGCACGTTGCGCGTGGTGCCGGGGGTGAGCGGCGGCTTCTTGACCGTGGCCACGATCTCCTGGCCGAGGCGGCCGTTGTAGAGCCAGCCGGTGCCGCGTCTGCCCAGTTCGCGGTAGGTGTCGGCGAGTTCGGGGTTGCGGAAGACCGAGCCCACGGGCGGTGGGGCGCCGTTCGGGAGGTAGAGCTTGGCGGTGGAGGCGATGTCCTTGAAACGGGCGGCGTTCGCGGCGGTCTGGTCGTGGAAGGTCTGGTCCACGACGAAGCCCTTGGAGGCCACGTCGATGGCGGGTTTGAGCGCCTGTCTCAGGCTGATGGTGCCGAAGCGGCGCAGCGCCGTCTCCCACTGGGCGACCGTGCCCGGCACGCCCGCCGACAGGCCGCTGGTGACGCCCTCGTCGAAGGGGATGCCTTCGAGCGAGGTCGAGGTCATGGCGCGCGGCGCGGTCTCGCGGCCGTCGATCGTGTAGACCTTACGGCGGGAGGCGTCGTAGTAGACCATGAAGCCGCCTCCGGCCAGCCCGGAGGAGTAGGGCTCGGTGACGCCCAGGACCGCGCCCGCGGCGACGGCCGCGTCCATGGCGTTGCCGCCCTTCTTCAGCACGGCCACCGCGGCCTTGCTGGCGTCGAGGTCGACGGTGGACACGGCGCCGCCGTACCCCTCGGCGACCGGGACCTTCTGCTGGGGCTCAGCCGTGGCGGGCGGCGCGGTGGTGAGCGTGACGAGGACTGCTGCTGCGGGAACGATCACTCGGCGCATGGTCTCCACGATGGCCCAGGTACGCCTCCGGTGGTAGGGCCCCCTGCCACATCCAGGTGATGCGCTGGTCAGGGAGCTGAAATAGCGTAGGACCGTGAAGTCCCGACTCGACCCTTATCTGGCGCTCATACTGGCCGTCGCCCAGGTGGTGATCGGCCAGGGCGCCGAGTGGGGGCAGCGCTTCGATCGGGCGGCGCTCGACTGGTACGCCTACTCCTTGCTCCTGATCGGTCCGGCGCTGATCCTGGTGCGCCGCCGCTACCCCGTCGCCACGACCGTGATCACGCTGCTCGTGACCGCCGCGTACCTGGCCGGCGGCTATCCCTACGGGCCGATCTTCTTCACGCCGGGCGTGATGCTGTTCTGGCTGGTGATCGACGGCCGGCGGCTGGTCGCGTGGCTGCTGGCGGCGGGCACGTTCAGCTTCTTCGAGGCCTATGCCTGGGTGATCGGCAACCGCAGCCTCTTCCACGCCGTGTGGATCTCCACGGCGATGATGCTGCTCATGGTCGTGGCCGAGCTGGTCAGGATCCTGCGCGAACGGCGGGCCGAGCGGGCCAGGGCGGAAGAGGAGGAGGCCAGGCGGCAGGCCAGCGAGGAACGCCTGACCATGGCGCAGGAGTTGCACGACGTGCTCGCGCACAACATCTCGCTCATCCACGTCCAGGCCTCGACCGCGCTCCACCTCATCGACGACCAGCCCGACCAGGCCAGGACGGCGCTGGCCACGATCAAGACCGCGTCCAAGGAGGTGCTCGGCGAGATGCGCTCGGTCCTGAACGTGCTGCGCGAGGGCGCCCCGCGCTCCCCCACCTCGGGCCTGGACCATCTGGACAACCTCATCGAGCGTTCCGGCCTCGACGTCACGCTGAAGCGCGTGGGCTCGCGGCCCCTTCCCGCGCAGGTCGAGCGGGCGGCGTACCGGATCGTGCAGGAGTCGCTCACCAACGTCACGCGCCACGCCCCCGGCGCGAAGGTCACGGTCAGGCTGGAGTACGGCACGGCCGAGCTGACCGTCCTGGTCACCGACACGGGCGCCACCTCGCCCGCCCCGCTGTCGGAGGACGGCAGCGGCAACGGCATCCCCGGCATGCGCGAGCGGGCCGCGGCCCTGGGCGGTTCGCTGGTCGCCGGCCCGGTCGGCAACGGCTTCCAGGTCGAGGCCCGGCTGCCCCTACCTGAGGAGAACGCATGATCAAGCTGCTGCTCGCCGACGACCAGGCGCTGGTGCGCGCGGGGTTCAAGGCGTTGCTGGACGCCCAGCCCGACATGAGCGTGGTGGCCGAGGCCGCCGACGGCGCCGAGGCGGTACGGCTGGCCGCCCAGCACACCCCCGACGTGGTGCTGATGGACATCCGGATGCCCGGCACCGACGGCCTGACCGCCACCCGCCAGATGCCGCCGGGACCGAAGATCATCATCTTGACCACGTTCGAGTTGGACGAGTACGTCTTCGAGGCGCTGCGCGGCGGCGCCAGCGGCTTCCTGGTGAAGGACACGGAGCCGGCCGAGCTGATCCAGGCGGTCCGGGTGGTGGCCGACGGCGAGGCGCTGCTGTCGCCGAGCGTGACCAGGCGGCTGATCGCCGAGTACGCCACGCGGGCCAAGGCGCCGGTCTCGACCGAGGGCCTGGACCAGCTCACCGACCGGGAACGCGAGGTGCTGGCGCTGGTGGGCACCGGGATGACCAACGACGAGATCGCGAGCAAGCTGTTCATGTCTCCGGCCACGGCGAAGACGCACGTGAGCCGGGCGATGATGAAGCTGCACGCCAGGGACCGGGCGCAGCTCGTGGTGATCGCCTACGAGTCGGGGCTGGTCAAGCCGGGCTGGCTCTGAGGAGAACGCTCAGGTCAGCGCCTCGATCAGCCGCAGGACGTCGGCGGTGCGGCCGGGATCGCCCAGGATGATCACCTTGAGCGTGGCGCGCTCCTCGTTGTAGATCATCTCCACTCGCAGCCCGGTGGCGGTCGCCATGACGGCGGTGTTCAGGCGGTCCAGGTCGTGCCGGGCGACCGCGTCCACCTGGACGATCGTGGAGACCTCGACGTAGCGGTCCTGGCTGGGGCGGGAGGCGAGGGGCGCGCCGGTGAAGGACTCCAGGTCCGCCCTGGAGATCCGGTACTGCTTGCCCACCTTCACGGCCTTCAGCCGGCCGTCGCGGACGTAACCGCGCACGGTCTTGACGTGCAGATCCAGCAGGTCGGCGACCTGGCTCACGGTGAAATCCACTCCCTATCACTCCCCTCAAGGCGGGAGTATAGGGATACGGCCAGCGATGTACAGGGGAGCGCGACCGGTGTCTGATTCGCCCGCCCGGTTTCCCATCGACTCTGGAGGTACGACACCGAAGGAGGAGAACGGCATGTATGGACACTTTTTTCCGATCTTCCCGGTTTTCTGGGGACTGTTCTGGGTGGCCGTGGTCGGGCTGGTCATCTGGGCCAAGCGCACCGGCCGGTGGGGGCCGCGCCGTACCGCGGCGGCCAGTCCCACGGCGTCGGCCGAGCAGATCCTCGCCGAGCGGTACGCGCGCGGCGAGATGAGCGACGACGAGTACATGGAGCGCATGTCGGTGCTCCGCTCCTAAGCGCTCCACAGAGTGAAAGAAGTGTCACTGGCTGCATTTGACAGGCGCGGGTTACGCTGCGTCTATGCGGCCCGACACCCCGGCCCCCTCACCCTGAGCATGGGGCCGGGCGCACTGTTCGTCAGTGGCCTCGCCGCCGGACTGGTGGCGGGGACCGCTTCCTGTACGGCGGTGCAAGGCGGCCTGCTCGTCGGCCTCACCGGCGGCGGATGCTGCGAGAAGTGCGGCCACGGCAGGGCACGGCCCTGGCTGGTGGCCCAGTTCCTGACCGGACGGCTGGCGGCGTACGTGCTGGCCGGGGCGCTGCTCGGCTGGCTCGGCTCCGCCGTTCAACTGCCGCCGCAGGCACGCGCGGGACTGCTCGTCGCGGCCGGGATCGTCGTGATCGCCTTCGCCGTCCGGCTGATCCGGCGGCGCGCGGCCTGCGCGGCGCACCGCACCCCGCGCCGGGCCGCCGCGCCGGTGATGGGCGCCGCGACGATCCTGCTGCCGTGCGGCGTCACGCTCGGCACCGAGATGGTTGCCGTCTCCACCGGCTCGGCGCTGTCGGGGGCGGCGGTGATGGCCGGGTTCGTCGTGGGCACCTCACCGGCGTTCGCCCTGCTCGGCTACATCCTGCGACGGCTGTCCCGGACCCGCCTGGCCGCCTTCGCCGGGTTCGCCGCGATCGCCGTCGGCCTCTGGACGATCGGCTCCGGCGTCAGCCTGGGCGGCTGGCTGCCTACCTCCCCCGCACCCGCTCTGGCCATGACCGCGCGCGGCGAGCAGAAGGTGGACATCTGGGCCATGCGCGACGGCTACCGTCCCGCGATGGTCGAGGCCCGCGCGGGTGTACCCGTGGAGGTCACCTTCCACCTGGCCGACCAAGGATGCACCCGCACGGTGACGCTCGCCGGCCGCGACCACACCCTCCCCGCCACGGTACGGCTCCCGCCCCAGCCCCCCGGCACCCTGCGATACGTCTGCTCCATGGGCATGTACACCGGTTTCATTCGCTTCTCCTAGTGCACCAGCTCCGCGATTACATTCCGCAGTCGCTTGATTACATGTCACGCTGAGTGGATGGCGTGGTGGCAAGGAGAGGTGGCGGAGGCGGCCGTTCCGGCGCCCCGTACCGGAGACGAACCCGAGCTGATCGCGGAAGCCCAGTCAGGCGACCCGCAGGCGGCCCATCGCCTGGGCAAGCTCTACGCCCAGCGCGGCGACCGCTCCGCGGCGCGGCACTGGTGGGAGCGCGCCGCGGCGGCCGGCAACATCGACAGCGCCTACAACCTGGGCGTCTGGCACGAGAAGCACGGCAGCCTGGAGGAGGCCGTGTCCTGGTACGAGCTGGCCGCCGGCACCGGCGATGCCGAGGCCGCGCTCAACCTCGCCACGCTCCTGCTGGAGCAGCGCGGTGACCTGGCCGGCGCCAAGGCCTGGTTCGACAAGGCCGCCCGCGCCGGCTCCCGCACCGCCGCCCGCCGGCTCGCGCTGCTCTGCGAGGACGCCGGCGAGCAGGCCGCGGCCCGCGACTGGCACCGCAGAGCCGCCGTGGACGGCGACGTCGCCTCCGGCCACGACCTCGGCTTCCTCGCGTACTCGGCGGGCGAGGACGAGGAGACCGTCCAGTGGTGGGAGTTCTCCGCGCGCGGCGGCCACGCCGAGGCCGCCTACCACCTCGGCCTGTTCCTGCAGGCCAGCCGCGACCCCGAGGGCGCCGAGGCCTACTACCGGCTGGCCGCCAAGAGCGAGCACCCCGGCGCCGCCTCCCAGCTCGGCGGCATCGCCCTGTCCCGGCGCGACCTGCGCACGGCCCGCGCCTGGTTCGAGCGCGCCGCCAACGCCGGGCGGCTGGAGGACCAGCGGATGGCCGGGTTCGTCTGCGTCGAGCTCAGCGACTCGCCGGCCGCCAGCCACTGGTTCGGCCGCGCGGCGGCCAGCGGCGACGCCGAGTCGGCCTTCAACTTCGGCCTGCTGCTGATCGCCGAGTTCGGCGACCTGGCCGGGGGCCAGCACTGGTTCCGCCAGGCCGCGCTGTCCGGCCACCACAGGGCGGCGATGGAGCTAGGCGGCCTGCTGTCGGCGGCGGGCCACAACCACGAGGCCGAGCAGTGGCTCGCCGACCCGCCCCAGCCCACCTGGGACCGCCTGGCCGAACCCGAACTCCACGCCCGCGCCGAACTCGCCGCCGCCGCCACCGGCCGGCGCGGCGGCGTCCCGCTGAGCGTGCCCGAGCTGACGGAGATCCTCGGCACCTGGGACCTCGTCACCCGTCCGCTGCGTGACCACGCCGACGTGGTGGTGTGGCTGGTCGAACGCAGCGGCCTGCACGCGGGCGCCATCGATCACCTGGCCTCGATCCGCACCACCCTGATCCGCCCCGGCTCCGCCCCGTGGCCGAGCCCCGGCGAGGTCACGCATGTCCTGGCCACGGCCCGCGACCTCCGCACCCGCCTCGGCCTGCGCTGACCCCGCCGCCTGGGCGCGCGCACAGCTCCATTGGGCGGGCGCACAGATCATCAGGCGATCACCCCCAGCCGTGAGCCCGGAGACGGGTGTGGCGCGTCTTAGGGAGGGTGAGCGTGTGATCTTAGGTGGGATTGATGATCAGATATCTCGTGATCCTGGTGCTCGTGGCCGCGGTGGTGCCGGGCGCACGGAACGAGGCGGGGCCGTCGGCGTCCTTCGAGGGACGGGCCGAACGGGCACTGATGACCTGGCGAGCGGGCCCGGGAGGGATATGGCAGTCCGGCTTCAACCCCCGGCAGAACCTGACGATCATGTCACCCGAGGTCGCGGCGGCCAGGTTCGGCAACCCGGACCTCGGTCTGGTCTACGACAAGCCCACCGTGACGAGCCCGCCCACGGGGACGGTCCGCTGGCCCGACGGCCGCACGCTGGAGGTGCCGCTCATCCCGGCCGACCTCGCCGCCTACCAGGTGGCCAACCCCCGTGAGATCCCCGGCAGGCCGTCGGTGAACCCGGTGTGCCAGGGCGGGATCACCGAGGAGGAGCGGGAACGGCGCAGCGAGGAGACGGGCAAGGACCCGGCGAACTGCCGGCAGGCGAAGGTGACAAGAGTGACCATGGAGACAGTCACCGTGCGCACGCACCGGGGTCCGGCCGAGGCGCCGGCCTGGCGTTTCGACGTGGACGGGCTGCCGGGACCGATCCGGCAGGTGGCGGTGACCGACGCGGCGGTCGACCCGATGCCGCCCGGTCTCGGGCCGACGACCCCGTTCGACGGCAGCTTCGAGGAGGCGCCGGACGGCACGCTGACGATCCACCTCATCCACCTGAAGTGCGGCCGCCTGCTGGGGATGAACGTCCGCGAGGAACCGGACGCGGTCGTGGTCGAGCCGCGCGTCCAGCCGTACGGGGCGGCGTGCTCCGGATGGGCGTCGATCGAGAAGCGCCCGGTCAAACTACGCACCCCGCTGGGCGACCGCCCCGTCCTCGACGCCAGAACCGGCCTCCGCCTGTTCTACGGCCCCTTGTAGCCAACCCTTGCGCACCTTTCGCGGCGTAGCCGGCCCAGGGCGGAGTTGTTACGGCGGGGACCCCGTGAGCCCTCACGACCATCGCTCGACAGCCGCGCGCCCACGTCGGCGGGGCGGGTGGGTGGGGCGGAGCCGTAACGGAAAGTCAGCCCGAAACCGGATGGACACAAGGCGTCATCGCTGGCTGAGGTGAAAGCGGTGGCCTTCGTTGTCGAGGAAGACGGCGGACCAGCCCCAGGGCTCCTGCTTGGGCGGGGCGTCGAACGTCACGCCTCGGGCGGCCAGGTTCTCGTGGGTCTTGACGATGTCCTCGGTGTCGAACAGGACGTAGTTCGGCTGGTCCTGGCTGAGCGCCGGCCAGTCGGGGCCGGCCTTGAACAGGACGAGGCCGACGCCGCCGCCGGGCGGGGAGACCTCGATCCAGCGGGCGTCGGGGCCGTAGGGCTGGTCGGTGGTGACCTCGAAGCCGACTTTCCGGGTCCAGAAGTCGAGGGCGGCGGCCTGGTCCTGGACGTAGAGCGTGACCTTGTTGACGTTGATCGTCATTATGTTCTCCTTGGTTATATCCAGATCGGATATAACCATTGTGGTGTTATGGTGTCAAGCATGCTCACCACCGCCGGGTTCCACGTGCTCCTGGCATTGGCCGGCGAACCCGCCCACGGCTACGCGATCATGCGGTTCGTCGAGCACGTCAGTGGCGGAGCGGTCAAACTGGGTCCGGGCACGCTCTACCGGACCATCAGCAGACTGCTGGCCGACGGACTGGTGGAAGAGACGGAAGAAGGCGATCCGGCAGCCCCCCACGACGCCCGGCGCCGCTACTACCGGCTGACCCGGGCGGGCGAGGCGGCCGCGCGCGCCGAGGCCGAGCTCATGGCCCGCATGGTGACGGCCGCACGAGAGGCTGGACTGGTCACGTGACGACGATGAGGCCGCAGGGGCTGAGCCCGCATCTGTTCGTGCTCGGCGCCGAGAGCGCGATCACGTTCTACAAGGCCGCGTTCGGGGCGGTCGAGGTGTTCAGGAACACGCTGCCGAACGGGGCGATCCTCTTCGTCGAGTTGCAGGTCGGCGACGGGCGGCTGCTGGTGAGCGAGGAGACGCCCGAACTGGGCGCGCTGGCGCCGCCGACGGTGGGCGGCAGTCCGGTGCTGATCCTGCTGGAGATCGACGACCCCGACGAGGTCGAACGGCGGGCCCTCGACGCGGGCGCCGTCTCGGAGATGCCGGTGCAGGAGGCGTTCTGGGGGGAGAAGTACGGGGTCATCCGGGACCCGTTCGGCCACCGGTGGGCGGTGACCACGGCCCGGGAACAACTCACCCCGGACGACATCCTCCGGCAAACCCCCGAAGAACCCACCCACCCAACAGACGACCCCGGCTGACAACAGACCAAACGCCGCCGCCGGTTACCGGCAATCCCCAACGGGAACACGCGGACGGCTGGTGGCGGATGAGCCCCGGGGGTGGATGCCGAAGGGCCCGGCCGGCGGGGCGCACGTTACGGTGGCCCGCCACGCGCGGCCTGCCTGCCGTTCCCCTGGAATGCCCCCAGCCCCGTGCGGGGGTGGGGGCAACCGGGCCGGCCGTAACAGAAAAGCGGGAGAAAGAACTACGCGGCGAGAACCTCGGAGAGAGGGACCGACGGGATGGCGAGCGCGACCCCCACGGGAGCGTTGGTGAGGGCGCCGTTGTGGGTGTTGAGGCCGAGGGCGAGGGCCGGGTCGCTCTGGAGGGCTGCCTTCCACCCCCGGTTGGCCAGTTTGACCGCATACGGCAGCGTCGCGTTGGTCAGCGCGTACGTGGAGGTGTTGGCCACCGAGCCCGGCATGTTCGCCACGCAGTAGAACACCGAGTTGTGCACCATGTACGTCGGCTCGGCGTGCGTGGTCGGGCGGGAGTCCTCGAAGCAGCCGCCCTGGTCGATGGCGATGTCGACGAGCACCGAGCCCGGCTTCATGCGCGACACGAGCTCGTTGGAGATGAGCGTCGGGGCCTTGGCGCCGGGGATGAGGACCGCGCCGATCACCAGGTCGGCCTGCAGGACCTCGCGCTCGATGGCGTAGGACGTGGAGACCAGGGTCTTGAGGCGGCCCTGGTAGATGGCGTCGATGAAGCGCAGGCGGTCGACGTTGGTGTCGAGAACGGTGACGTCGGCGCCCATGCCGACGGCGATCTGCGCCGCGTTGAGGCCGGACACGCCGCCGCCGATCACGACGATCTTGGCGGGCGAGACGCCGGGCACGCCGCCCGGCAGCACGCCGCGCCCGCCGTTGAACCGCATCAGGTTGTACGCGCCGACCTGCGGAGCCAGCCGACCGGCCACCTCCGACATCGGGGCGAGCAGCGGAAGGGCGTTGCCCACCTGGACGGTCTCGTACGCGATGCCGGTGACCTTGTTGTCCAGGAGGGCCTGGGCGCACTCCCTGCCCGCGGCGAGGTGGAGGTAGGTGAACAGCACCTGGCCCTCGCGCATGCGGTGGTACTCCTGGGCGATGGGCTCCTTGACCTTGAGCACCATGTCCGCCTCGCCCCACACGGCGTCGGCCGTGTCGAGGATCTTCGCGCCCGCGCCGAGGAACTCCTCGTCGGTGATGGACGAGCCGAGTCCGGCACCACGCTGGACGAAGACCTCGTGGCCACCGCGGGTGAGTTCGTGAACTCCTGCGGGGGTGGCGGCGACGCGATACTCGTGGTTCTTGACCTCGGCAGGCACGCCGATCTTCATGGGTCGTTCCTTTCGTTCTCCGGCACCACGCTGTGCCGGACGGAGGGTGTCAGAGGCGTTTCCACGCCTCGGTGAGGACGGAGCGCAGGATCGACTCGATCTCGTCGAACTCCTTCTCACCCGCGATCAGCGGCGGCGCGAGCTGGATCACGGGGTCGCCGCGGTCGTCGGCGCGGCAGTAGAGGCCGGCGTCGTAGAGCGCGTGGGACAGGTAGCCGCGGATCAGCCGCTCGGACTCGTCCGCGTCGAAGGTCTCCTTGGTGTCCTTGTCCTTGACCAGCTCGATGCCCCAGAAGTACCCGGCGCCGCGGACGTCGCCGACGATCGGCAGGTCCTTCAGGCTTTCGAGCTTGCCGCGGAAGACGGGCTCGTTGCGGGTCACGTGGCCGAGCAGGTCCTCGCGCTCGAAGATGTCGAGGTTGGCGAGGGCAACGGCGGCGCTGACCGGGTGGCCGCCGAAGGTGTAGCCGTGGGCGAACATCGTGTCGCCGCTCTTGAACGGCTCGAACAGCCGCTCGTGCGCGATCATGGCGCCGATCGGTGAGTAGCCGCTGGTCATGCCCTTGGCGCAGGTGATGATGTCGGGCACGTAGTCGAACTTCTGGCCGCCGAACATCGTGCCGAGCCGGCCGAAGGCGCAGATGACCTCGTCGGAGACGAGGAGCACGTCGTACTCGTCGCAGATCTCGCGCAGGCGCTGGAAGTAGCCGGGAGGGGGCGGGAAACAGCCGCCCGCGTTCTGCACCGGTTCGGCGAAGACGGCGGCCACGGTGTCCGGGCCCTCCATCTCGATGGCCTGGGCGACGCGGTCGGCGGCCCAGCGGCCGTACTCCTCCGCCGTCATCCCGGCGACGCCGGAGATCTCCTCGGCGCGGTAGTGGTTCGTGTTGGGCACCCGGACGGAGCCGGGTACCAGCGGCTCGAACATCTGCTTGAACGCGGGGATGCCGGTGATCGACAGTGCGCCCTGCGGGGTGCCGTGGTAGGCGATCTGGCGGCTGATGACCTTGTGCTTGAGCGGCTTGCCGACGAGCTTGTAGTACTGCTTGGCCAGCTTCCACGCGGTCTCGACCGCCTCGCCGCCGCCGGTGGTGAAGAAGACGCGGTTGAGCTCGCCCGGCGTGTGCTCGGCCAGGCGCGCGGCCAGCTCGATCGCCTTGGGGTGCGCGTAGGACCACAGCGGGAAGAAGGCCAGCTCCTGGGCCTGCTTGGCGGCCGCCTCCGCCAGTTCGCTGCGCCCGTGCCCGGCCTGGACGACGAAGAGCCCCGCGAGACCGTCGAGGTAGCGCTTGCCGTGGATGTCGTAGATGTACGAGCCCTCACCGCGCACGATGGTGGGGATCTCGTTCTTCTCGTAGGCGCTGTGCCTGGTGAAGTGCAGCCACAGGTTGTCTTGCGCGGCCTTGAGGATGTCGGATTCCGGCTGCGTCATGGTTATCTTCCCTCGTGTCTGAGCTCCCAACAGTCTGCCCTTTCACCTGGGGTATTGCCAAGTGAAAGCGTCGCACCAATATGCAAGAAAACCGAGATCCGTAGAACCTATATGTAACGGCAACGAAATCCGCAGGTAGATTAGCTTGGTCGGTTTCCACCCTGTGGAACCTTCTGTGATCCAATGAGTTGTACTGTTAGACCGACCCGGGGGACCGTCCCGTGACTCCTGACCAGATCGAGAGCGCCGTCGCCGCCGCGATGCCGCAGGCCGTCGAGGAACTCAAGCGCCTCGCTGCCATCCCCTCCGTGGCCTTTCCCGGGCACCCCGCAGAGCCGGTTCACGCCGCGGCTGCCGTAACCGAGGAACTGCTGCGCTCCGCCGGCCTCCCGCACGTCCAGCAGATCGCGGTCGAGGGAAGCTTCCCCGCGGTGTACGGCGAGGCCCCCGCGCCTCCCGGCGCCCCCACCGTCCTGCTGTACGCGCACTACGACGTGCAGCCCGCTGGTGACCCGGCGGCGTGGCGGACCCCGCCGTTCGAGCCGACGCTCATCAACGGCCAGTTGTTCGGCCGGGGCACCGCGGACGACAAGTCCGGCATCATCAGCCATGTCCTGGCACTGCGTGCCTTCCAGGGCCAGTTCCCCGTGGGCATCAAGGTCATCATCGAGGGCCAGGAGGAGTACGCCGGCGAGCGCCTGGAGGCCTTCGTCGAGCGCAACCCCGACCTGCTGCGCGCCGATGCCATCGTGGTGGCCGACACCGGCAACCCGAAGATCGGCGACCCGTCGGTGACCACCTCGCTGCGCGGCATGGCCGCCTTCACCATCGAGGTGCGCACGCTGAAGGAGGCCGTCCACAGCGGCTCGTTCGGCGGCGCGGCACCCGACGCGTTGTCGGCGCTGATGCGCATGCTGACCACCCTGCACGACGACAACGGCGACATCCGCGTCCCGGGCCTGCCGCGTGGCACGTTCCTGGGCCAGGGCCCGTCGGAGGACGAGTTCCGCCAGACCGCCGGCGTCCTGGACCACGTGAGCCTGGTCGGCTCCGGCAGCCTGGCCGACCGCCTCTGGTCGTCGTACGCGATCACCGTCACCGGCCTGGACGTCCCGTCGGTGTCGGGCGCGGTCAACGCCGTCCAGCCGGCGGCCAGGGCGCGCGTCACGGTCCGGATCCCGCCGGCCGCCGACCCCAAGACGACCGTGGACGCGGTCGTCGACTTCCTGCGCCAGGCGACTCCGTGGGGCGCGCAGGTCGGCTTCACCGACTTCACGGTGGGCTCCGGCTTCCAGGCCGACTCGGGCGGCAAGGCCCGCTCCGCGCTCAACCGGGCCATGGACCGCGCCTTCGGCCGCCCGCCCCGCGACGTGGGCGCCGGCGGCTCGATCCCGCTGGTCAACACGCTGCTCAAGCAGTTCCCGGCGGCGGAGATCCTGCTGTTCGGCGCGGAGGACGAGGACGCGGCCATCCACGCCCCGAACGAGCGGGTGGACCTGGAGGAGCTGCGCCGCATCGCCACGACGGAGGCCCTGTTCCTCCACGAGCTGAGCCTGCCCTCCGCTCTCGGCGTCTAGCCGTCAGGGGCCCGCTCCCGGCCGGGGGCGGGCCCTTCGGCTCAGCGCAGCGCGCGGTTGACCGCCGCGACGTAGGAGTAGAAGGCCTTGGTCCGGTGCGCGGGGTCCTCGACCCAGGCCCTGGCCAGCTTCCCGTCCTCGAAGAACAGCTTCCGCTGTCCCCTGCTGATCTCCAGTTGCACACCCATCCCGCGGCGGTTGCGGTTGGCGATGTTGCGGGGGTCGTCGCCGCCGATCTCCTGGGGCACCTCGGCCGCCACGCGGAACCCGGCCGCCCGCAGCGCCCGGCTGACCTTCTTGATCAGCGCCTTGTCCCGGCCGCCCACGTACGTGGTGACCTTGTCGCCCGCCGCGGCGTGCCAGGAGACGGTGGTGCCGACCGCGCCGACCAGCTTGAGCGCGCGCGGCTCGTCGAAGCGGGTCGAGGTGATGTGGAGCTTGCTGTTGCCGTCGGGCTTGAGGCCGACGAAGGAGTAGAAGGCGTACCTGGAACCGGCGGCGTGGTCGGCCAGCTGGGTGGTGGGCGACTCGATCGCGCCGCCGTGGATGGCGATGTGCGCCACCTTGGCCCCGCTCGGGAAACGCTGGATCCGCCGGTAGTCCGTGCCCTCGCGCTCGTGCGCGGCCAGGTCGGCGTAGTTCTTGTAGGTGTCCGCCGCGGCGGCGGGCGGGGCGAGGAGCGCGACGAGGCTCACTGCGGCGACGGCGACGGGCAGGGCTCTCTTCACGTGACACCTTTCAGTCGGAGATCATCACCAGCAGGCTAGGGCATCCTGCTTTTGGGGGACTGTCAGGCTGACCGAATCCCGCGATGATGGTCCCCATGCGCTCCACGGTGTCCCAGACGTCACGTTCTCGCCTCGCCTTCGCGGTGGCGGGCGGTGCCCTTTTCGTCCTGGCGTACGGCTGGCTGGTGCTGACCGGCCACACCGAGATCGTTCCGTCGTCCGGCTCCGGCGCGCCCGGCATCTCCCTGTGGTCCGCCTTCGTGCCCGCGCTGGCCGCGATCGTGCTGGCGATGCTGGTGTCACCCAAGAGCGAGCCGCCGCTGCCCCTGCGGGAGTTGCCCCGTGCCCGGCTGGTCAGGGAGACGCAGGTTCTGGTGGGCGCCGCCGTTCTCATGGCGATCGCCGCGCCGTTCGCCCAGGGGCTGCTCTACCACGCCGCGAAGGTCGTCTTCCTGCTGGCCATCCCGCTCGTGGCCTTCCGGCTGATCCGGGGCGGCGAGCCCAAGGCCAGGGCGATCCCGAGGCCGGTGACGTGGCTGGCGCCGCTGCCCGCCGTGGTGGCCTGGTTCGTGCTGTCGCAGATCGGGCCGCTGGCGCCGCCGCCGCACGGCGAGCTGCCGGACATGGTCACGCTCGTGGTGCTGTCCCTGCTCACGCTGCTGACGGCGAGCGTGCTGGAGGAGTTCTTCTACCGGGCGTGGCTGCAGACCCGCCTGGAGGTGCTGTACGGCAGGTGGCCGGCGATCATGGCCTCCTCGTTGTTGTTCGCGTTCATGCACACCTCCCGGATCAAGCCCGACAACCCGCTGCTCGGCATCGCCACGATCATCGCCTTCCAGGGGGTGTTCGGGCTGCTGACCGGCTACCTGTGGTCGCGCTACCGCAACCTGTGGGTGCCGGTGTTCATCCACGTGGTGACGAACCTGGTCTTCGTCCAGATGCTGTTGGGAGCGCTGACATGACGACCTTCGCGCTGATTCACGGCGTCCCCCTGTCGGCGTGCCGGGCCGTGTAGGCCAGGGAGAGGGTGGCGAGCAGGGCGGCGGCGCCGTACATCCAGAGGGTTCCGGCGCTGAGGGCCAGGCCGCCGAGTACGGTGCCGAGCCCGATGCCGGAGTAGATCGCGGAGGAGTTCAGGGAGACCAGGAGCGCGGCCTCCGCGGGCGCGGCCGTGATGAGGCGGTGCTGCTGCGGCGGGGTCTGGCACCAGCTGCTCGCGCCCCACGCCGCCATCAGGACGCCCACCAGCACCGGCAGCCGCACGCCCGAGGCGGCCAGCCAGGCCAGGGCGGCCATGGTGAGCGCCATGACCGTGTAACCGGCGGCCAGGACATGGCGGGCACCCCACCGGTCGGTGGCGTAGCCGGACAGCAGGTTGCCCGCCACGGCGCCCGCGCCGTACAGGAAGAGCATCGGCCCGATCGCCCCCACCCCGACGCCCGCCAGCGCGGGGACGCTGTAGGCGTAGGCCGTGTACGCCGCCCCCATCCCCAGCACGGTCAGCGGCAGCACGCGCACGACGGCGGGGTGGCGCAGCACCGCCAGCCGTTCGCCCAGCGGCACGCGCGGGTTGCCGGGCAACTCGGGCAGCACGGCGCGGACCGCGGGCGCGGCGGCCAGCGCGAGCACGGCCACCAGCGCGAGCGCGCCGCGCCAGCTGAGCTGCTGCGCGGCCAGGCTGCCCAGCGGCACGCCGAGCGCCGTGGCGATCGTCAGCCCGCCCACCACCACGCTCAACGCCCGCGCCCGGTGTCGCGGCGCGGACAGGGCGGCCGCCGCGGCGCCCGCGTTCGGCGTGTACGCGGCGGCGCCCAGCGCGGCCACCACCCGCGTCACCATCAGCACGCCCAGATCGGACGCCAGCGCCGACCCCAGGTTCGCCAGCCCGAGCACGACGAGCGCGGCGACCAGCAGCCTGCGCCGCGGCACCCGGGCCGTCAGCGTGGCCAGCACCGGCGAGCCCAGCGCGTAGGCGACGGCGAACACCGTCACCGACTGCCCCGCCGCCGCCTCGGACACCCCGAGGTCGGCGGCCATCTCCGGCAGGAACCCGGCCACCACGAACGCGTCGGTCCCGACCGCGAACGTCCCGAGTGCCAGCACCCAGCTTCTAATCGGGATAGTAGACATCCCCATTCTCCTCACAAAAGAACTACAGACGTGCGAACCGCTGACGCATCCGGGCCGCCGCGCCCCGCGGCGCCGTGGCCACGAGGTCGGCCACGGTCTGCCCGGCCAGCTCCCGCCGCCAGGCCAGCTCCGCCCTGCGCATGGCGGTGGCCACCCCGCACGGCCGGGCGAACTCCGGGGACGGCTCCACTCCGCGCTGCCGGATCTCGGTGCAGCGGAACGCCTCGTCCGGCCCTTCCAGCGCGGTCACGACGTCCATCAGCGTGATCCGCTCGGGCGCCCTGGCCAGCAGGAAGCCGCCCCTGGCTCCCGGCGCGGAGGTGAGGACGCCCGCCCTGACCAGCGCCTGCAGCCTCTTCTTCAGGTACGCCGGCGGCAGCTCGAACAACGTCGCGAACTTGGCCGTCGACACCGGCTGCTCACCGAGCCACGCGAGCGTGAGGCAGCAGTGCAGCCCCCACTCCACCCCTTCACCGATCCGCATAACCGGGATATTACACGTCCCGGTTAGCGGACCCTGCCGTGCAGGAGCTCGACGAGCGTCGCGTGCGTCTCCTCCAGGGGGCGTTCCGGGTGCATGACCCGGCGTTCGATCGAGACCGTCAGCACCATGCCGAAGATGGCCGTGGCCGCCGTCTCCACGTCGAGGTCGGCGCGGACCTCGCCGCCGTCGGCCGCCTGGCGCAGCACCTCGGCGTAGACGCCGAGCGCCCGCGCGCGTAGCTGGGCCACGGCCTCCTGCCAGGCGGTACGCCACATCTCGGCCAGCAGGACCCGGGCGAACGGGCCGTACTGCTCGAAGAAGCGCAGTTGCCCGAGCACCACCGCGTCCAGGCGCTCCAGCGCGCTCGCGCCCACCGCCGCCTCCGACAGCGCCTCGGCCAGCTTGCCGATCGAGTGCTCCAGCAGGGCGCCGAACAGCCCTTCCTTGCTGCCGAAGTTGTAGAACACGGTGCCCTTGGCCACCCCGGCGCGCTCGGCGATCGCGTCGACCGTCGTGGCCGAGTAGCCCTGCTCGGCGATCAGCGCGACGGCCGCGCCGAACACCTTCATGCGGGTGTCGGCGCGACTCACAGCGACAGCTCCGGGTGCAGGCGCTTCACGGACCAGACGCGGCTGCGCTCCACGGCGAGCGCGGTCAGCGCGAGCGCGAGCAGGAGGAAGGCTGACAACACCCCGCAAGCCTGCCACACCACGGTCAAGTCACCGCCGCTGATGAGCCGGCGCAGCGCCGAGACCACCCAGCTCATCGGCAGCCACGGCGAGATCGTCTGGAAGAACCCGGGCGAGGTCTCGATCGGGTACGTGCCCGCCGCCGAGGTCAGCTGCAGCATGAGCAGCGCCAGCGCCGCCACCCGGCCGGGCGCGCCGAGCAGCGCGTTGACCGCCTGGACGATCGCCATGAACGCCGCCGCGGTCAGCAGCAACAGCCCGGCCACGCCCGCCCAGTGCGCCGCCTCCAGGCCGAGGGCGAACCTCAGCACGGCCAGCAGCACGCCCACCTGGGCCGCGCCCAGCGCGAGGGCGGGCAGCCAGCCGGCCAGGACGATCCGCGCCGGCCCCGAGGCGCCGGCCAGCAGCCGCTGGTTGAGCGGCTTCAGCACCATGAACGCGATCATCGCGCCCACCCACAGCGCCAGGGGCAGGAAGAACGGGGCGAATCCGGTGCCGTAGTTCGGCACCTCGTTGTCGACCGTCTTGGCCAGCCGTACCGGGTCGCTCATGACGTCGGTGCGGGACTCGCGCTGCTGCTCCGAGTAGTCGGGGATCTTCTCGGCGCCGTCGCCGAGACCGTCGGCGAGGTCCTGCGAGCCCTTGGTCAGCTTGGTCATGCCGTCGTCGACCTTGCCCGCGCCGTCGTGCAGCTTGCCGACGCCCGAGTGCAGCTGGGTGGCGCCGTCGCCGAGCTTGACCAGCCCGCCGCCGAGCTTGCCGATCCCGTCGGTGACCTGCTGGGATCCGTCCTGGAGCTTGGTGGCGGCGGCGTGCAGTTTGGTGACGCCCTGCCCGGCCTTGGCGGCGCCCGTGTCCAGCTTCGCCGCGCCGTCGGCCAGCTTGGCCAGGCCCGCGTCGAGCGCGTTGACCTGCTCCCTGACCTGGTCGAGCTTGGGGCCGAGTTCGGGAGCCAGGGCGGCGATCTTGCGCGCGTTCCCGGCCAGCTCGCGGGCGCGTTCGGGCAGGGTCGAGGTGCCGCCGAGGCGTTCCTGGAGCTGGCCCGCCTGTTCGGCGGCGCGCTCCGCCGCGTTCGCCGTGCTCCTGAGCAGGCCGCGCAACTGCGGGTCGGACTCGCCGTCCAGCAGGTCGAGGGCGGCCCGCGCCTGGGAAGCGGCCTCCTGGGCGTTGCCACCGGCGCGCCCGGCCAGCCCTTCCAGACCGTCGGCGAGCTGGTCGGCGGCGTCGGCGACCGCGTTGGCCGACTCGGCCACCCTGGGCCCGTACTCGTTGAGCACCGGCACGTACTTGTCGGCGAGCTGGTTGACCGTGCCACGTTGCGCGTGCACCCGCTCGTACGCCTGCCGGTTGCCGCCGGCCAGTTTCCCCGCGCCGTCGCCCAGCTCGTCCAGGCCCTTCTTGAGCTTGCCCATCGCGTCCGTGGCCTTGCCGATGCCCTGGGTGACCTTGGCGGAGCCGTTCTGGAGCTTGCCGGTGGCGGTGTTGGCGCTGTTGAGTCCCACCGAGAGCCGCTTGGCACCGTCCTCGGCGCTGCCGAGGCCGGTGTTGAGCCGGGAGACGCCGTCACCGGCCTTGACCGTGCCGTCGCGCAGCTCGCCCGCGCCGTCGGCGGCCTCGGTGGTCTTGTCGTGGATGTCGCCGATAGAGACGAAGACCTTGTCGAAGTAGTCGCGTACGGCGGTGCGCGCGGCGGCCGAGCGCACCTCGTTGAAGACCGCGTCGGAGATGGTGCCGACGATGTAGCTGCGCCCGGTGTCCACCCGCAGCCCGAGCTGGGCGGGAGACGGCGTGCCCTTGTCGTCGGAGGGCGAGGCGAGGTTGGCGCTGAAGTCGCGCGGGATCGTCAGCGACAGGTAGAAGCTGCCGTCGTTGACGCCGTCGGCCGCCTCCTGAGCGGTCGTGCGGCGCCAGTCGAAGACCTCGCGATCGGCCAGCTCGTCGGCCAGTTCCTTGCCGGCGTCGACGGTCTTGCCGTCCACGGTGGCCGGCCGGTCCTCCATGACCAGCGCCACCGGCACCCGGTCGAGGTTGCCCTGCGGGTCCCAGAACGACCACAGGTACAGGCCCGCGTACAGCAGCGGCAGCACCACCACGGCCGCCAGCGCCGCCCTGGTCAGCCGGGAGCGCAACATCGCCTTCATGACAGCTCCACCAGGGTGTCGACGCGGGCGGGGGCTTCGACCGCCGAGGCCACCACGGTGTGCCCGGCCGCGGCCAGGTCCCGCAGGGCCTGCCAGACCGCGAGCCGCCGGTCGTCGGGCAGCCCGAGGTCCACGTTGTCGGCGACGATCACGTGGGGCTCGTCGAGAAGGGCAAGAGCCAGGCCGAGCCGTACACGCTGCTCGCGGTCGAGCTCGCGGGTGAGCGCGCGCTCGTCCGCGACCACGCCCGCCCTCTTCAAGGCTTGGGTGTACGGCTTGCGCCGCCGCTCACGCAGGTGCTCCCGGACGGTGAGCGAACGGTCGAGGTCGGTCACCCCGTCGACCAGCGCCAGGGCGGCGGCCTTGCGGATGGCGCGCGGCCGGGTGTGCCCGGCGACGCTGAGCGTGCCCCCCGTCGGCTTCATGCGCCCGGCCAGCGTGAGCAGCAGGCTCGTCCGCCCGCTGCCCGCCGGTCCCGCGACCACCGTCAGAGTCCCTTTCCCGGACTCGAACGTGACCTCGGGAAACACCCCGTCCACCGCCAACCCGCTGGCGACAATCACGACACTCACCTCTTGAACTGACCAGTCAGTACAAATTTCAGCGTACACCCACGAAAGCGCGCTGCAACTCCGCGGGGTTCTCATTCGTCGGACAGGTAGCGACACGGGGAGGCTGGGGTGTACACACCGACTCAGCGGCGCAGGCGCCGGTTGGCGCGCTTCGTCGTCGTGGCCGTCCTGGCCGGTGGGCTCGTCGTGGCACTGCGGGTGATCTTCGTCGGGGTCGGGACGGACGCCGCCCAGCGACCGGACCGGCAGTACGCCTGCGACGACGGCGGCGGCGCCAAGCTCAGGGTCCTCGCCTCGCCGGAGAAGGCCGAGCTGCTCGAAAGGATGGCCGCCGCCTACAACCGGCGCGGCTCCGGCGGTTCGTGCACCGACGTGGTCGTCGTCACCAAGACCAGCGGCAGCGCGCTCACCGCGCTGGCCACCACCTGGGACAAGCGCCTCGACGGCCCCCGCCCCGACGTGTGGTCACCGGCGAGCAGCAGCTGGCTGACGCTGCTGCGCCAGCGCGCGGCCGCCGCCGGCAAGCCCTCGCCGGTCGCCGCCGACAACCCGTCGATCGCCAGGACACCGCTGGTCATCGCGATGCCGCGGCCCATGGCCGAGGTCCTGGGCTGGCCGGCCAAGGCGCTCGGCTGGTCCGACATCCTCGAACTGTCCGGGCAGGGCTGGGCCAAGTACGGCCGTCCGGAGTGGGGCAGCTTCCGCCTCGGCAAGACCAACCCGAACTTCTCCACCTCCGGCCTCAACGCGACCGTGGGCGCCTACTTCGCCGCGACCGGCCGGTCCGGCGACCTCACCGAGAAGAACGTGGCCGACGCCGGGACGCGCAGGTTCGTCCAGGCGATGGAACGTTCGATCGTGCACTACGGCGACACCACGCTCACGTTCCTGTCGAACCTGCGGCGCGCCGACGACGCCGGCGCCGGCCTGACCTACATCTCGGCGCTGACCGTCGAGGAGAAGTCGGTGTGGGACTACAACCAGGGCAACCCGACCGGCGACCCGAAGACGCTGGGCAAGCACGCCAAGCCGAAGGTCCCGCTGGTGGCCATTTACCCGAAGGAGGGCACGCTCTTCTCCGACAACCCCTTCGCCCTGCTCAACCCGGCGAAAGCCCAGGCCGCCGCCGACTTCGTGAAATATCTACAGGCGCCCGAACAACAGGCCCGCTTCGCCGAGTACGCCTTCCGCGGCCACGACGGGGCCCCGGGCAAGCTGATCACCGAGGCCAACGGCCTGCTGCCCGGCCAGCCTGCCACCGAGCTCAAGCCGCCCGCGCCGGACGTGCTCGACAAGGTGCTCCGGAGCTGGGCCGAGCTCCGCAAGCCCGCCAACGTGCTGCTCGTCATCGACACCTCCGGCTCGATGGGCGCGCCGGCGCCCAAGACCGGCAAGAGCAAGCTCGAACTGGCCCAGCAGGCGGCCGTGAAGACGCTTCCCCAGTTCGGCCCCGCCGACCGGGTGGGGCTCTGGATGTTCTCCCTGAAACGCGACGGTAAAAAGGACCACCTGCGCCTGGCCGAGATCGCGCCCATGACCCCCGAGCACCGCGACGAGATCGAGCGGCGCATCGAGGGCCTGGTCCCCGAGGGCGGCACCGGCCTGTACGACACCGCGCTCGCCGCCCACCGGCAGGTGTCCGAGACCCAGAGCCAGGACACCATCAACGCCGTCGTCTTCCTCACCGACGGCCAGAACGAGGACAGGAAGAGCATCTCCCTGAAGAACCTGCTGCCCAAGCTGAAGACGGAGCAGGGCGCGGAGACGGTCCGTCTGTTCACCATCGCCTACGGCAAGGACGCCGACCTCGGGGTGCTCAGGCAGATCTCCGAGGCCACGAACGCGGCCGCCTACGACTCCCGCAAACCGGGGAGCATCGACCAGGTGTTCACCGCGGTGGTGAGCAACTTCTGACGCCCTTTCGTGGGCCGTCGCGGTGGTGCGTTCGTCCGACGTGAGAAGCGACCCCCACGATCGGCGCCCGCCCGCGACGGCGGGTGGCGTGGGGGCGGCTTGCCGTACGGGATGGAAGGAGAGGTCACGCCTTCACCGCGCCCGCGATGGCGTCGACCACGTAGCGCTGGGCGACGACGAACACCACGACGATGGGCGCGAGGGAGATGATGGCGGCGGCGCAGAGCAGGGTCCAGTTGGTGGAGGTCTGGCTGGTGAAGGCGTACAGGCCCACCCCGAGCGTGCGGAGCTCCGGCTTGCCCAGGGTGAACACCAGCGGCAGGAAGAAGTTGTTCCACGAGCCGATGAACGTGAACAACCCCAGCGTCGCCGCCATCGGCCGCGACAGCGGCAGGATCACCCGGAAGAACAGCGTGTTGTAGCCGGCGCCGTCCACCCGGGCCGCCTCCTCCAGCTCCTTGGGCATCGCCTGGAAGTACGCCATGAACATGAACGTGCCGAACACCAGCCCGCCGCCGACCTGCACGAGGATCACCGACCAGATGGTGTCCAGCAACCCCAGGGCCTTCACGATGTCGAAGACCGGGATGATCGTGTAGCCGTGCGGCAGCAGGAACGTCGCGCCGATGACGAACAGCAGGGTCTTGCGGCCGGGGAAGGTGTGCCGGGCCAGCGCGTAACCGGCCATCGCGGTCAGCAGCAGCGTGAAGGCCACCGTGACGAGCGAGATCACGAGCGTGTTGACGAAGTACGTGCCGAAGCTGGCCTGGTCCCAGGCCTTGGCGTAGTTCTCCCACCGCATCTCCGCCGGGATCAGGCTGAGGCCGCCGTCGAGAAAGTCCATGGGCGTCTTCAGCGAGCTGCCGAGCGCCCACAGGAACGGATAGACGTAGGCGAGGCCGAAGCCCAGCAGCAGGATGTGCCGTGTCACCTTCATGCGCGCGCCGCCTTCCGTGCCCGCATGACCTTGATGGCCCACATCTGTCCCAGCGTGAGCACGAGCAGGATGATCCCGAAGAAGAACGAGGCCGCCGAGGCGTAGCCGACGTTGGGTTCCGCCGAGCCGCCGCTGCCGATGCTGCCGCCGAAGGCCTGGTGGTAGATGTAGGTGTTCACGACCTCGGTCGCGAAGTACGGCCCGCCGCCGGTCAGCACCATCACCAGGTCGAACACCTGGAGGCTGCCGATGATGGCGAGGAAGACGATGACCACGCCGACGCCGCGCAGGCCGGGCACGGTCACGTGCACGAACTGGGCGATCTTCCCCGCCCCGTCGATCTGCGCCGCCTCGTACTGCTCCTTGGGGATGGTCTGGAGCCCGGCCAGGAAGTAGACCATGTTGTAGCCGAGCGTGTTCCAGATGCCGATGACGATCACCGCCCAGAGCGCGGTGCCGGGGTCGCCGAGGAAGTCGAGCGGCTGGTCGGTCAGGCCCACCGCCATCAGCGGCCGGCTGAGCACGTCGCTGAAGTTCGACAGCATGAGCTTGAGCACGATGCCGACGATGGCCACCGACGTGACCGCGGGCAGGAAGTAGACGGCCCGGTAGAAGGTGGAGCCGCGCAGCTTGGGGTTGTTGAGCACGAGGGCCAGGGCCAGCGCGAGCACGAGTTGCACCGGTACGAGCACCAGCGTGTACAGGGCGGCGTGCCGGAAGGAGCTCCAGAAGAACTCGTCGGCCGCCACGTCGGCGAAGTTCCGCAGCCCGATGAAGTCGGTGGGATCGCCGAGCCCGTCCCACTCGTACAGGGTGTAGCCGAGCGAGGCGAAGATCGGGTAGATCACGAAGACCGCGGTCAGGATCGCGAACGGGGCGAGGTAGACGTAGGTCCAGCCGTGGCGGCGGACGGGGCCGGGGCGCTGGGTGGTGGGAGAGGGGGCGCTCACCCGGGTGAGCTGTGCCGTCGCCATTCCTACTTGGCGCCGATGTACTCGGGGATGTCCCACTTGTAGGGCTTGGTGAGATCCCAGTCGGCGAACACGTAGTCGTCCAGGCTCACCTTGTGGCCCTTCTTCCTGGCCTTGTCCAGCGCCTCGGTGAAGACGCGCTCCTGCTCTTCGGCGAGCTTGGCGAGCGCTCCGGCCAGGTCCTTGATCTGCCCGGTGTAGAGGCCCGTGGTGATGGCGTCGAAGTCCGGGGTGATCTTCTTGGGCACGACGTTGGCGGTGGCCGGGTTGCGCAGGGCTGGGCTGGGGCCGGGCAGGATGAGCTTGGCCATGCCGACGTAGGCGGCGAAGGGCGCGAAGTCGATCTTGCTGGGGTCGTTGGCCTCGGGGTGCGAGGACAGCCCGCCCTTGAGCTCCTGAACCCACCTGCTGCCGGCGTCGAGGCCGTGGTACCACTTGAACCACTCCCACGCCTGGTCCGGGTTCTTGGTGGAGGCGGAGATGGCCAGGCTGTACTTGCCGGGTCCGTGATAGAAGAAGCTTTTCTGCTGTGCCTCCGGCGTGATCAGGGTGGTCACCGAGTAGTCGGTGAAGCCGAGCTCCGTCCAGCCGGGCTGGTTCCAGACGCCGCCGACGATCATGCCGAACTTGCCGCGGGCGAAGTGCTGGCGGGAGATCTCGTCGTCCACGCTGAGCGCGTTCGGCACGACGAAGCCCTTGGACTTCCACTCCAGGAACAACGTGAGGAAGTCGCTGACCACCCGGTCGGTGCTCCGGGTGAACTTCCCGGTACGCGGGTCGAGCCCGCCGGGGAAACCGGGCGGCATCGAACCCGGGTACCCGGCACCCGCCGTGAACAGCTCCGTCCACCACGGGATCATCGCGAACGCGCTGTTGCCGAACCCGATCCCGTGGACGCTCCCGTTGCCCTTCTTGACGATCTGCTCGGCGAACAGCGTCACCTCGTCCCACGTCTTCGGGATCTTGACGGTGCCGTCCGCCTCGACCAGACCGGCGTCATTGAACACCTTGTTGTTGACGTAGAGCTGCACCCAGGGGGCCTCGCCGTCGAACGGCGCGCCGTACACCTTGCCGTTGATGGCGTTGACGCCCTCCACGAACGAGTAGGCGGGGAAGGTCTTCTGCCACTCCAGCGTCGCGTACTTGTCGAGGGCCAGCACGCGGCCCTCCTCCACGTAGTCGTCGAGCCTGTCGGTGGGCACCTTGAAGACGTCCGGCGCGTTGCCGCCGCGCCAGGCCAGGTCGAGCAGCTTCTCCAGGTCGCCGCTGGCCTGCTGGGCGCGCTTGACCACGATGTCGGGGCGGGCGGCCTGGAAGAGCTCGATCTCCTTCTTGATCCAGGGCTCCTGGCTGACCATCTGGTCCCAGTGGGTCAGCTCGGCGGCACCTTTGCCGCTCTTCTTGGAGGTCCCGCAGGCGGCCAGGGCCGAGGTGGCGAGGGCGCCGGCGAGGAAGCCGCGCCGGGACAGGTGACGGGGTTCTGACATGGGGTTCCTTCGGTGTTAGGGGGTGACCCGCGGTGGCGCGGTGGAGGCCCGCACGATCAGCTCGGGCGAAGGGGGGTCGGGATCGGCCGGCCGGCCGTCGATCCTGGCCAGGAGTAGTTCGGCGGCGATCGCGCCGATGCCGATCGGGTCCTGGCGGACGGTGGTCAGCGGCGGGTGCAGGTGCGCCGCCTCGGGGTTGTCGTCGAAGCCGGTGATGGAGATGTCGCCGGGCACGTCCAGGCCCTTCTCCCTGACCACGGACATGCCGGCGATGGCCATCAGGTCGCTGGCGTAGACGATCGCGGTGGGTCCGTGTTCGAGCAGCCGCCTGGTCGCCGCCGCCCCGCCGTCGCCGGTGAAATGCCCGGCATCCCGCAGTACGGCGGGCAGCCCGTGACCCTCCATGGCCCGGCGCCAGGCGTGCAGGCGGGAGGTGGAGTGCCGGTAGGCGGGGGCGCCCTCGACGAAGGCGATGTCGCGGTGGCCTAGCCGTACGAGATGGCCGACCGCGGCGGCGATGCCGTCGCCGTCGCGCACGCCCACCGCGGGCATGTCCCCGTAGTCGGCGCCGGCGGGACCGACCGCGACGGTGGGCAGCCCGAGCTCGCCGAGGAGCGCGGGGCGCTGGTCGCCGTCGCGGATGTCGAGCAGGAACGCGCCGTCGATGCGGCGCTCGGTGACCAGCCGCCGGTAGGCGGCGGCCTCGACCTCCTCGTCCTCGCCCACGACCTGCAGCACCAGCACCGACCCGCTGCCCTGCAACACGGTCTCGACCCCGCCGAGGAAGCCGGCGAAGAACGGATCGACGGCCAGGTGCCGGGTGTCGCGGGCGAGCACGAGCCCGACCGCGAACGCCCGTGAGCTCAGCATCGCCCGCGCGTGGATGCTGGGACGCCAGTTGAGGTCCTGGGCGGCCTGCTTGATGCGGCGGCGGGTCTCGTCGCTGACGCCCGGCTTGTCGTTGAGCGCCAGGGACACGGCGCCCTTCGACACGCCGGCCAGGCGCGCAACGTCGGCAATCGTCGGAGGTGTCTCGCTGGCCATGGCACCCCTGGGTTGGACGTAGGGAACTAAATGCATTTAGTAGTCCCACACGTCGGAGGATGTCAATAGCCGCTTACTGAAACGGCGAAGGGCCGCCCGGGTGTGCTGGGCGGCCCTTCGGGTCTTTCCGCTAGCGGATCGGCAGGTCGTAGTAGCGGCGGACGCTGGAGCCGAGCCTGCCCACGTCGGCCCCGTAGACGTGGAGGGAGACGCCGATCTCGTCGCTGGTGTTCTCGACCTTGTGGATGTCGCCGGGCGGCGCGAAGCCGCTGACCTCGCCCGGCTGGTTGGCGGCCCGGCCGATCTCCACCAGATGGTCGCCCATATCCCGATAAAGCGTCTCGTACTCCACGCCACTGAGGATGCCGAACGTACACCAGGACACATGGTCGTGGACGCGCGTCTGCTGGCCGGGCCGCCACACGACGGCCACGACGGAGAACTCCTCCTGCGTGTGCAGCGGGAAGGAGCGGTAGGTCTCACGGTCCCCCGCGCGCTCCTCGTCGGTGAGCACGTCGAGCCCCGGAAGGTTCAGCCGCAGGAAGTCCGCTACGGCGAAGGCGGTGTCTCTCGGCGAAAGGTCCTTGGCCACGATGTCCCTGACTCCGGACACGAGCTGATCGAGTCCGGGCCTGGCCAGCATGATTTCCATGGTTTCCCCCTAGGGAATGGTGTTATTCCGCCTTCCCCTTCTACAGTGCTCTAATGAGATTCATAGGTCCAACAGAAGTATTTGGGGATATTCATAGACATGCTTGATGTCACCCGGCTACGGGTCCTGGTCGCCGTGGCCCGCAAGGGCTCCGTCACCGCCGCCGCCAAGGAACTGCACTACTCGCAGCCCTCGGTCAGCCACCACCTGGCCCGCCTGGAAGCCGAGACCGGTGCCCAGCTCATCCAGCGCGTCGGGCGCGGCATCCGCCTCACCGAGGCCGGGCACCTGCTCGCCGAACGCGCCGCCGAGATCATCACCCGGCTGGACGCCACCGCGGAGGAACTCGCCGCCCACGTGGGCCTGCGCTCCGGCCGCGTACGGCTGGCCGCCTTCCCCTCCGCCCTCGGCACCTTCGTGCCCAGAGCGGTCCGCCGCCTGTCGGCCGAATACCCCGGGCTCCAGCTGAGCCTGATCGAAACCGAGCCGCCCGAGGCCCTGCGCCTGCTCCGCGCCGGACGGGTGGACGTGGCGGTCATGTTCCGCTACGACGACACCGCCCCCGAGGACACCGGCCTCCGGATGCTGCACCTGCTGGACGACCCGAGCTATTTGGTCTCCCCCTCCCCCGAACCCCCGGGCCCGCTGGCCGAGCACGCCGACTCCATGTGGATCGCGGGCTGCGACCGCTGCCGCAGCCACCTGCTCGACATCTGCGCCAAGGCGGGCTTCGAGCCGCGCATCTCCTTCACCAGCGACGACATCGTGGCCGTGCAGGCGCTGGTGGCGGCCGGAATGGGCCTGACGGTGCTACCCGGCCTGGCCCTGAGCGCCCACCGCAGCGCGGCGGTGGAGGTGGCCGAGATACCCGGCTCAACCCGCCACGTCTTCGCCGCCACCTACGGCGACCCGCCCTACCCACCCGCCACCCAGGCCCTACTCACCGCCCTCACCGACCCCTGGCCAGGCTGAACCCAAAGGCAAAGCCGGGGGTGACACCCCGGGTGACGCCAGGCGGTCCGGCCCGGGGTGACGCCGGGGGCAAGGCCGGGTGGAGCGACGCCGGGGGTGGCGCCGGAAGCGGTGACGCCGGAGGCGAGGCCAGGCGGTGACCCCCAGGGTGAGGCCGGAGGCAAGGCCAGGCGGCGATGGCGGGCGGCGAAGCCGGGGGTGACGCCGAAGGCGAAGCCGGGCGGCGAGGCCGGAGGCCACGCCGGGCGGTGACGCCAGGCGGAGCGACACCGGGGCTGGCGCCCGAAGCGGTGACGCCCGGGGGACGCCGCCGGAGGCAAGGCCGGGCCATTACGCCGGAGGCGAAGCCAGGCGGAGCGACACCGGGGCTGGCGCCCGAAGCGGTGACGCCGGGCGAAGGTTCCGGGCGGAGGCGAGGCCAGGCCGTGACGCCGGAGGCAAGGCCGGGCCGTGACGCCCGGGGCGAAGCCGGGCGGTGACGCCGGGCGGTCAGGCCGGGGCCCAGGCCTGGAGCCCAGGCCGGAGGCGAAGCCAGGCGGAGCGACGCCGGAGGCGAGGCCGGGCGGCGACGCCCGGGCTGACGCCGGAGGCAGGGCCGGGCCGTGACGCCGGAGGCGAAGCGGGCGGAGCGACACCGGGCTGGCGCCCGAAGCGGTGATGCCCGGAGCGACGCCGGGGGGCAAGGCCGGGCCGTGACGCCCGGGGTGACACCGGAGGCGAGGCCGGGCGGAGTGACGCCCGGGGCGAAGCCGGGCGGTGACGCCGGGCGGTCAGGTCGGGGGCCCAGGCTGGAGGCGAAGCCGGGGGTGGTGCTGGGTGGTGGTGCCGGGGGCGGGGGTCGGGGGGTGGTGGTTGGGGGTGGGGCAAATCTGTGGCGGGTGTGGTGGTGGGGACCCTACGCTCGGGGTATGCCGGACATCTCGACTCTTGC
Organism: Nonomuraea sp. NPDC059023; assembly: GCF_042740095.1. Taxonomy (NCBI): domain Bacteria; kingdom Bacillati; phylum Actinomycetota; class Actinomycetes; order Streptosporangiales; family Streptosporangiaceae; genus Nonomuraea; species Nonomuraea sp. NPDC059023. Next base: position 72,525 of record NZ_JBHYIO010000046.1, read on the forward strand.
CCTGTTCGCGGTGGCCACGCTGGCCATCCTGGTCGTGCCGGGACCCGCGGTGCTGTTCATCGTGACCCGGAGCGTCGCGCAGGGGCGGGCGGCGGGGATGGTGTCGGTGCTCGGGGTGCACGCGGGCTCGCTGGTCCACGTGGCAGCCGCCGCGCTTGGGATCAGCGCGCTGCTGGCCGCCTCCGCCACGGCGTTCACGATCGTGAAGTTCGCCGGTGTCGCGTATCTGCTCTTCCTCGGTGTCAGGAAGCTGCTGTCCAAGCCGGCCGACGAAGAGGCGGTCGAGTTTCCCGTCCAGTCGCGCCGGCGGATGTTCTGGGAGGGGTTCGTGGTCAACGTGCTCAACCCGAAGACGGCCATCTTCTTCCTGGCCTTCCTGCCGAACTTCACCAGCCCGGAGTCAGGCCCGATCGGGCCGCAGATCCTGCTGCTCGGCGCCATCTGGGTGGTCCTGGGCCTGGCCTCCGACGGCGTGGTCGCGCTGGCCTCCTCGGCGCTGGCCGGGCGGATGCGCCGTTCGATCAAGGCCAGGCGGCGCCTCGACGTGGGCAGCGGCGTGATCTACATCGGCCTCGCCGCGCTGCTCACCGGCGAGAAGGCATAGGCATCCCGTACGTGCGCGCCAGCAGGTGCGCCCGCAGGGTGGGCAGCGAGGTGTAGTGGTGCGCCTGCATGCCCTCGGCCAGCGCGCCCGCCACGTTGGCCGGGCGCGCGTCCACGAACATGATCCGGTCGGCGGGCAGGCCGAACCGCTCGACGCACCAGAGGTACGCCTCGGGTGAGGGCTTGGCGTGGCCGATCCGGCTCGACAGTCCCAGGACATCGAAGATCTTGAAGACTTCGGCATGATAAGTCGCGAAATATTGGGACAAGTCGCTGGGGATGTTGGATAGCAAACCTACGCGAATGCCGCGGTTGGCCAGGGTCCGGATGTAGGCGATCAACTCGGTGTCCACCCGGCTCCAGCTTGCCACGTCCAGCGCGATCAGCGCGTCCGCGTCGTCGAACGATCTTCCCAGCCGCTCGCCCACCGCCCGCCAGTACTGCCGCCCGGTCAGCTCGCCCCGGTCGTAGCCGTCGCGCGCGTCCCAGTAGGCGTTCCAGAACACCGATCCCTTGATCCCCGCCGCCGCCTCGATCCCGGCACGGTCCTGCGCGGTCTGGCCCGGCGCGATGACCCCGAACAAGTCGAACAGCAGCGCGTCCACTCTTCCCCCGACATAGATGACTGTTTCGGGGGGTCATGGAACTCTATAGAGGCTTTGCCGCGATGGCGCTCACCGCCACGCCTGTTCGGCCGTCTCGCGCGCCCAGCGGTAGTCGGCCTTTCCGGCGGGTGAGCGCATGATCTCCTCCACGAAAGCGTAGGTCCGGGGCACCTTGTAGCTCGACAGCCGCTCCCTGCAGTGCGCGTCGAGGTCGGTGGCGGCCACCTCGGCCCCCGGCCTGGGCTCGACCACCGCGGCCACCCTGCTGCCCCAGCGCTCGTCCGGGATGCCGGTCACGACCGCGTCGAAGACCGCCGGATGCCCCTTGAGCACCGCCTCCACCTCTTCGGGGAAGACCTTCTCGCCGCCGGTGTTGATGCACTGGGAGCCGCGGCCGAACATGTTGACGGTGCCGTCGGCGTCCACGGTGGCCAGGTCGCCGGTCAGCAGCCAGCGGGTGCCGTCGGCGTCGGTGACGAACGTGCGGGCCGTCTTCTCCGGGTCGTTGTAGTAGCCGAAGGCGACCCGGCCCGACTTGGCCACGGTGCCGAGCTGCCCTTCGGGAACCGGCTTGAGATTCTCGTCCAGCACGACCAGGTTGGCGGTGGCGTTCGGCTGGTAGCGCAGCCCCTTCTCGGGCGTGGAGCCCGCCACGCCCGAGGCGGTGTAGCCGGACTCGGTGGAGCCGAAGTTGTCGAGGATCATCACGTTCGGGAGCAGTTCCTGTAACTTGTCGCGCACCGTCCCGCTGAGGATCGCGCCGGTCGAGCTGATCACGAACAACGACGACAGGTCGTAGGAGCCGCCCGCCAGCGCCTCGGCCAGCGGCCTGGCCATCGCGTCGCCGGTGATGTTCATCGTGAACACCCGCTCGCGCTCGGCCGTCCGCCACACGTCCTCGGCCTCGAACCGGCGTACGTACGCGATCGTCGCCCCCATCCACCAGGCGATGAACGTGCCCATCTGCGCCGCCCCGTGCATCAGCGGCGGCGCCGCCATCATCACCATAGGGTTCGCCTTGGCGGCCCCGTCGACGACCTCCTGCGGGGTCGCGCGCGGCTCGCCGTACGGATTGCCGCCCCCGAACGCCATGAACAGGTCCTCGACGTGCCACATCGCGCCCTTGGGCATGCCTGTGGTGCCGCCGGTGTAGATGATGTAGACGTCCTCGCCGCTGCGCTCGGGGAAGCCGCGCGTCTCCGGCTGACCTTCCAGCGCCTTCTCGTACGGCACCGCCCCATCGACCTCCCCGCCCACCGAGATCAGGTGGCGCAGCTTGGCCGCCTCGGGCGCCACCGCCGCCACCCGGCCCGCGAACTCCACGTCGTAGACCAGCGCCACGATGTCGGAGTCGTTGTAGAGGTAGAGCAGTTCGGCCTCGACGTAGCGGTAGTTGACGTTGATCGGCACCGCGCGCAGCTTGAGCGCGGCCAGCAGCCCGGCCACGTACTCGACGCCGTTGTACAGGTGCAGGCCGACATGCTGGCCGGGGCCGACGCCCAGGCTCTCCAGGTAGTGCGCCAGCCGGTTCGCCTCGGCGTCCAGCTCGGCGTAGGTGCGGCGCTGGTCGCCGCAGACGACCGCGACGCGCTCGCCGATCCGGTCCACGAGCGCTTCGAACAGGTCCGCGTGGTTGAACTCCATCAGGGCTTCTCCCGTCCGACGACCCACATCGCGAAGAACTGGGCTCCCCCGCCATAGGCGTGGCCGAGCGCCCGCCGGGCGCCGTCCACCTGGTGCTCCCCCGCCATCCCCCGGACCTGTTGTGCCGCCTCGGCGAACCTGATCAGCCCGGAGGCGCCGATCGGGTTGGACGACAGGACGCCGCCCGAGGCGTTCCACGGGATGTCGCCGTCGAGCGCGGTCGCCCCCGACTCGGTGAGCTTCCATCCCTCGCCCTCGGCGGCGAAGCCGAGGTTCTCCAGCCACATGGGCTCGTACCAGGAGAACGGCACGTAGGTCTCGGCGACGTCGATGTCCCTGCGCGGGTCGGCGATCCCGGCCTGCCGGTAGACGTCGGCGGCGCAGTCCTTGCCGCCCTGCGGGTTCACCGTGTCGCGACCGGCCCGGAAGATCGGCTCGGAGCGCATCGCCGTACCGTGGACCCATGCGGGCGTGCCGGTCACGGCCGACTCCGACGCGAGCACCATCGCGCAGGCGCCGTCGCTGGACGGGCAGGTCTCCAGATAGCGGATGGGCTCCCAGAGCATGGGCGTGGACTCGACCATCTGGCGGTTGATGCCGGGGATCTTCAGGTGCGCGTAGGGGTTCTTCAGCGCGTTCTGGCGGTCCTTGACGGCGACGAGCGTGCCGATGTGCTCGGGCGCGCCGGAGCGCCGCATGTACTCGCGGATGTGCGGCGCGAAGTACCCGCCCGCGCCCACGACCAGCGAGGCGTTGAACGGCAGGTGCGTCGACAGGGCCCAGGTGGCGTTCGACTCCGACTGTTTCTCGAAGGCGACGACGAGGACCCGGTCGTGCACGCCGCCCTGGATCAGCGAGGCGCCGACCAGCGCGGTGGAGCCGCCGACCGATCCGGCCGTGTGCACCCGCATCATCGGCTTGCCCGCGGCGCCGAGCGCGTCGGCCAGGTAGGCCTCCGGCATCATCACGCCCTCGAACAGGTCGGGCGCCTTGCCGATGACGACCGCGTCGATGTCCTTGAACGTCAGCCCGGCGTCCTCCAGCGCGCGCAACGCGGCCTCGCGCACCAGCCCGGCGATGGAGACGTCGCGCCGCTTCGTCGTGTAGTACGTCTGCCCGACGCCGATCACCGCGCAGGAGTTACCCATCATGCCTCCAGAACGGTGACGAGGTTGTGCTGCAGGCAGGGGCCGCCTGCGGCGTGGCCGACGGTGCGCGCGGCCCGGCCGTCGAGGATGTGGCTCGCCGCCTCGCCGATGCGGATCAGGCCCGTGGCCATGACCGGGTTGGCGGCCAGCGGGCCGCCGCTGGGGTTGATCACGGTCTCGGCGGGCAGTTCCAGCGCCCGCCTGAGGATGATCTCCTCGTGGGCGAACTGGGCGTGCAGCTCGGCGACCTCGACCCGGCCCTTGCCGACCCCGGCCGCGCGGGCGGCGTCGGCGGCGGAGACCGAGCGGGACAGGTCCCGCATGCCCGGGTAGTGGGGTTCGATCCGGTGGGCGATGCCCCTGATGTAGGCGGGGTTCGCGCACAGCTCCCCGGCCCTGTCGCCGGCCGCCAGGACCACCGCCGCCGCGCCGTCCGTGATGGGTGGCTCGCCGCCCTCCGGCGGAAGGTCCAGCGCGTAGGGATTGGCCCGTCCGTCGGTACGGCTGCGCCGTACGATCTCGTCGAGCTCTTCCTGAGGCGCGCCCAGCGCCGAGGCCTGCAGGCCCGCCATGGACAGTTGATCGAGCCCGAGCGGTTCGAGGTAGTACGGGTCGAGCTGGAGCGTCATGATCGTGCGCAGGTCTCCGAGCGACGACTTGCCGAAGCCGTAGACGAGCGCGGTGTCGACGTCGCCGTGCTGCAGGCGCACCCACGCCTCGTAGAGCGCCCAGGCGCCGTCCATCTCGACGTGGCTCTCGGAGATCGGCGGCCAGGCGCCGAGCGCGTCGAGCGCGGAGACGAACGAGAACGGCGCTCCGGCCAGGTAGTCGCAGCTCCCCGAGCAGGTGAAGCCGAAGGCGCGCAGCCCGGTCTTCTCGCGGATCTCGTCGATGACCGGAAGGATCAGTTCCGGCTCCGAGACGCCGGTGTCGTGGTCGGTGTGGTGGGTCTGGGCGAAGGCGACGACGGCCACATCGCGCATTAGAGCTCCGCGTCTGGTTCTCCGGTGGGGGTGAACCACCGGATGTTGGACATCGACAGGGTGCGTTCGGCCTCGGGCACCCATGCGGCGCGTACCCGCATGCCCTGGCGGACCTCGTGGGCGGGGACGCCGCCGACGAGGGCGATCATGGGGACGTCCGCGCCGTCGAGCAGGATGTAGGCGGAGACGAACGGCACCTCGGGGGCGCGCGGGTCGGGCAGGTTGTTGATGGCGAAGGTGGTGATGGTGCCGGTGTCGGGCAGTTCCACCTCGTCGGTGATCGCGATCCCGCATTCCGGGCACGACAGGCGGTAGGGGACGTACACCTTGTGGCAGCTCGTGCACCGGCAGCCGACGAAGACGCCGCGCTTGATCCCTTCGAGGAAGTGGGTCAGCGACCTGCTCGCGGTGATCTTGTAGGCGGCCTTCACCGGCGAGACGATCTTCGTCACCTCGGGAGCGAAGTGGGAGATGTCGGTGATGTGGCCCTTGCGGGTGGTGCTCCAGACGGGCCGCACCCGCGTGCCCGCCTCCAGCGCCTTCGCGTTGCCCGCGTCCACGGCGTGCACCAGCGCCGTGTCGGCGCCGTCCAGCCGGATCAGCGCCCAGGCGAAGGGCCGGTCCAGCGGATGCCGCTCCAGCGGCGTCTCCACCCAGGTCCAGGCGGTGACGGTGCCGGCCGGGCCGACCTCCACGTACTCGCCGGTGACCGGGTCGCCGCTGTCCGGGTCGTACTCCAGCGGCGGCACCAGCACCCGCCCTTCCACCGTGCGGACGCCGACGATCCGCCCGTCACGCAGTTCGGTCAGAAACCTGCCGATGACCGGCCCCGTCGTACGCGTGTATCCGCCGGGGAACTCCAGGACATGGTCGGCGACCAGGGGCTCAGATGGCACGGCCGTGTCCCTCCCAGTAGGGTGCGCGCAGCTTGCGTTTGAGTAGCTTGCCGTTGGGTTCGCGTGGCATCTCGGCGATGAAGTCGACGGACTTGGGCCACTTCATCCGCGCCAGCCGTCCCTCCAGCGAGGCGAGGATCTCCTCGGCCAGCTCGGGGCCGGGCTCGCAGCCTTCGGCGGGCTCGATGACCGCCTTGATCTGCTCGCCCCACTCCTCGTCGGGGATGCCGAACACCGCGACGTCGGCGACCTTGGGGTGGATCATGAGCTCGTTCTCGATCTCGGCCGGGTAGATGTTCGCGCCGCCCGAGATGATCATGTCGGCCTTGCGGTCGCAGAGGAACAGGAAGCCGTCCTCGTCCAGGTAACCGATGTCGCCGACGGTGAAGTGGTCCTTGAGGCGGTTCGCGGCGGTCTTGTCGGGATCGCCCTTGTACTCGAAGGAGACGCCCATCATCTTCATGTAGATCGTCCCGGGGGTGCCCGTGGGCACCGGCTCGCCGGAGTCGTCCACGATGAGCAGTTCGCTGATCGGCCAGGCCTTGCCGACCGTGCCCGGATGCGCCTTCCACTCCTGGGGCGTGGCCAGCGTGCCGCCGCCCTCGGTGGCCGCGTAGTACTCGTAGACCACCTCGCCCCACCAGTCGAGCATCTGGTGCTTGACCGGGACCGGGCAGGGGGCCGCCGCGTGGATCATCCACTTGAGCGAGGACAGGTCGTACTTCTCCCGCGTCTCGGCGGGCAGCGCGAGCAGCCGCTTGAAGTGGGTGGGGACCATGTGGGAGTTGGTCACGCCATGGCGTTCGCACAGCCGCAGGGTCTCCTCGGCCTCCCATCGGTCCATGTAGACGAGCGTGTGACCCATGTGCAGCGCCGTACCGCCGAACTGCGTGACGGCGGTGTGGTAGTTCGGCGCGGTCACGAGGTGCGCGTTGGGCCGGCCGGGCGTGATCCCGAATAGCGTCAGCAGGAACGTCATCAGCTCCGCGCCGTCGTCGGGGTCCAGGCCGCTCAGCTTCCGCCGGACGCCCTTGGGCTTGCCGGTGGTGCCGGAGGTGTAGTGCATCGTGGCGCCCGCCGTGCGGTCCTGCGGCGCCGTCGCCGGCCGGCCCTCGGTCAGCTCCTCGATCGGGCGGAAACCCTCGATCGGCCGTACGGCGAAGCGGCGGTGCGGCTCGATGACCTGGGCGCCCCTGGTGCCCTCCGCCGCGTAGCGCGGGTCGACGATGAAGGCCTTGGCCTCGCTGTCCTCGACGATGTAGGCGATCTCGGGTCCGGTGAGATGCCAGTTGACCGGGGTGTAGTACCAGCCCGCCTGGAGCGCGGCCAGATAGAGGACGAGTCCGTCGGCGCCGTTGGGCACCAGTCCGCAGATGCCGTCGCCGGGCTGGAGCCCGAGTTCGCGCAGGCCGTGGACGAGCTGGTTGGAACGGGCTAAGAGGTCACCGGCCCGATGCTCGGTGCCGTCGGGGTCCACGGCGGCGATCCAGCCGGGATCCGCCTGCGCCAGCCGCCAGAATCCGAGCGTGCCCATCGCGCTCCCTCGTGTCGGGGGGTAGAGCTTCAGGCGAGCGTAACGCGCTGACAAAGCCCCGAGCAAGCGCTTGATTTCACACGAGTCCCGCCACGTCCCACGACTCCGCTAGAGTTACCGATTTGGGCGCTTACCTGCCTATACGTAATGAAATAGTCAAGAAACTTGGCTTTTGTCCACTTTGGTCACTTCTGTCACTTTTGTTGCGAGATGATGTTCGTCGCGAGGCGGCGTGTTCCCGAGCACGGGGGTCTCCTGAACCCCGCGCCGCCTCATCGATTGGGAGAACATGCGCTTCAACAAGTCCCTGGCGGCTGCCGGTGCCCTCGGTCTCGCCGTACTCACCGCGAGCCCGGCTCTCGCGGACACCCCCACGGACCTCCCCGTCGCCCCGGTCGAGACCAGCTCTCCCGAGGCGCCGGTCGAGACGCCCAAGCCCTCTGACAAGCCAACCCCGAAGCCTTCCGAGAAGCCCTCAGAGAAGCCTTCGGCCAAGCCGTCCCAGAAGCCGTCCGCTTCGGCTTCCACCAAGGCCCCCGAGAAGAAGGAGGTGGAGCAGAAGGGCTCCATCACCCTCAGCTCCACCACGGCCAAGCCCGGCGAGATCATCACGGTCTCGGTCACCTCCACGCGCGAGGCCATCACGGCCATCACCTCGCGCGGCTTCAACCCGCCGTCCTGGAACGTGCCGGGCAAGCGCACGGAGTACCGCTTCCAGGTACGCGTGTCGGAGACCCCCGGCGAGTACCCGGTCGACGCCCACTTCGCCGACGGCTCCTCCGCCCGCGCGGTGCTGACCGTCGAGAAGCAGGCCGCCGTCAAGACGAGCATCACCGTCGACCGCGCCAGCGCCAAGCCCGGCGACATCGTCAACGTGAGCGTCAAGTCGGACGGCCCGGACGTGAAGGCCATCACCTCGCGCGCCTTCTCCCCCGGTTCCTGGAACGTTCCGGCGGGCTACAAGGAGTACCGCTTCCAGGTCCGCGTCTCCGGCGAGCTGGGCGAGCACCCGGTCGACGCGCACTTCGCCGACGGCTCCTCCGCCCGGACGACCCTGACCGTCGAGAAGTCGGTCGACGTCAAGTACGGCATCGCCGTCACCCCGAGCGCCGCCGAGCCCGGTGACAAGGTCTCCTACACCGTCACCGGCAAGGCCGCCGACGCGTACATCGAGTCGCCGGCGTTCTGGGCGAAGATCACCGAGAACATGACGCCCGGCACCACCAGGACCGGCACCGTGCCGATCCGCCCGGACGCCAAGCCCGGCGTCTACCCGGTCGACGTGGTGTTCAAGGACGCCGCCGGCCGTACCGTGGGGACCGCCTCCACCACGATCACCGTGAAGGGCCCGGTCAAGCCGGTGCCGGTGACGGGGCTGGAGCTGGACCTGTCGCCGAGCAAGATCGTGGCGGGCCAGAGCTACTACGCCGGCGTCACCACCACGAACGTCAAGGCCGGCACCCCGGTCACCATCACCGACCCGGCCGGCCGCAAGCACGTCGTGCGCGTCGACTCCTGGGGTGAGGCCCACGTCAAGCTGACCTCGCCCAAGGGCACGCGTCCCGGCGCGTACACCGTCCGGGCCTCGCTGGACGGCGGCCAGAGCACCTCGGCGCGCCTCACCGTGGTCAAGCGGCACCCGCACACCCAGCTCGCGCTGATCCTCGACCCGGACAAGGTGTACGCGGGCGGCAAGTTCACCGCCATCGTGGCCACCTCGTCGTTCGGCAAGACGACGAAGGCGACGATCACCGACCCGTCCGGCAAGCGGTTCACCGTGAAGGTCGGCAAGTCGGGCGTGGGCGCGAAGAAGTTCCACGTGCCCTCCAGCACCCGCGCGGGCACCTACTGGTTCAAGGCCAAGCTGGCCAACGGCGCCACCGACTGGGCCAAGCTCACCGTCAAGCCCCGCTACCGGGCCAGCGGCTTCACGCTGACCCCCAAGGGCGGCGCGGACACCGGCGGTGGCCTGCCCGAGGGCAACGCCAACTTCGGCGGGGTGGCGCTCGGCGGCATGCTGATCGCGGGCGGCGCGGGCTCGGCCCTGTTCGTCCGCCGTCGCACCGACGAGGCCTGATCGTGGAGGGCGACCCGGCCTGACGCCGGGCCGCCCTCCTCACAGACGCGGCCCGCCCTGGTGCCGGGCCGCTCTTCTGGGGTACGGCCCGGCCGCCTGGCCGGGCCGTTCCTCGGGGGTACGGCCCGGCAGCACGC
>NZ_JBHYIO010000047.1:0-73603 GCF_042740095.1 Nonomuraea sp. NPDC059023
GGTCACCGCCGAGCACCTGGACGCCATGGAGCAGGCCGGAACCACGGCGGACCTGGTCACCGCGTTCGCCAAGCCCATTCCTGCCGTCATGATCTGCGAGCTGCTGGGCGTGCCGTACGCGGACCGGGGCTCTTTCCAGGAGAACATCGACAAGTTCATGAGCGGGGAGACCAGCGACGAGGAACTGATCGCGGCCTACACCGCGGTGCAGACGTATCTGGCCGAACTGGTGGCCGCCAAGCGCGCCGAGCCCACCGACGACATCCTCAGTGAGCTCACCGACAGCGACCTCACCGACGAGGAGCTGAAGGGGATGAGCCTGATCCTGCTGGCGGCCGGGCTCGACACCACCACGAACATGCTCGCGCTGGGCACGTTCGCCCTGCTGCGGAACCCGGCCCAGCTGGCCGCGCTGCGCGCCGGCCCCGAGCTCATCGACAGCGCCGTCGAGGAACTGCTGCGGTACCTCAGCGTCGCCAAGGGCTCCGTGCGGGTCGCGCTGGAGGACGTCGAGCTGGGCGGCCAGAGCATCAAGGCCGGGACGACGGTCCTCCTGTCCTACAACACCGCCAACCGGGATCCCGAGCGCTTCAGCGACCCCCACCTGCTCGACCTGCGCCGGCAGGACGGCGGGCACCTGGCCTTCAGCCACGGCGTCCACCAGTGCCTCGGCCAGCAGCTGGCCCGTGTCGAGATGCGGGTCGCGTTGACCGCGCTGGTCAAGCGCTTTCCCTCGCTACGGCTGGCCGTACCGGCTGACGAGGTCGCGCTGCGTCCGGAGAGCGCGGACATCTACGGCGTCAAGAGCCTCCCGGTCACCTGGGGCGCCTGAATGACAGGCGACTTCATGACCTCGCCTGAGGACGGCCCTTCGCGCCGTTCGGTACTCGGCGCGCTGGGCGCCGTCCCGCTGGCGGCCGGTGGCCTCGTGGCCAAGGCGAGCACCGGCCCGATCCCCAGGACAGGGCTGCGCAGAGTGCGTGACGTGCTGGCCCGGCATGTCGAGTCCGGGCGGATTCCAGGGCTGGTCGCCCTGGTCAGCCACGGTGGGGAGACGCACGTCGAGGCGATGGGAACCATGCGCGCCGAAGGCGGTGCGCCGATGCGCCGGGACACGATCTTCCGGATGGCCTCCACGACCAAGCCGGTGGCGATGGCGCCGATGATGGTCCTGCTCGACGAGTGCAAGGTGCGGCTGGATGACCCGGTGGATCAATGGCTGCCCGAACTCGCCGACCGGCAGGTGCTGAAGCGGCCCGACGGCCCGTTGAACGACACCGTCCCGGCACAGCGGCCGATCACCGTGCGGGACCTGATGACCGCCACGTTCGGTCTCGGCATCGATCCGACGGTGCTGAGCTTTCCGATCACGGCCGCGATCTTCGAGAGAGGGCTCTACCCGCCCGCGGGGTTGCCGATCCTTGGGCCGGATGAATGGATGCGCCGCCTGGGCACGCTTCCGCTGATCTATCAGCCAGGAGAGCACTGGCAGTACAACATCAGCCACGATGTCCTCGGGGTGCTGGTCGCGAGAGTCGCGGGCAAGTCGTTCGAGACGTTTCTGCGCGAGCGCGTCCTCGATCCGCTGGGCATGAAGGACACCGGTTTCCACGTGCCCGCCGGCAAGATCGACCGGCTGCCGCCCCTCTACGCGCCCGACCCGAAGACGGGAAAGCTCAACGTCTGGGACGAGCCGGTGGGCGGAAGCGTGAGCAAGCCTCCGGTCTTCCAGTCCGGCGGCGGTGGGCTGGTCTCCACCGTCGACGACTACCACGCCTACTTCCGGATGCTGCTCAACGGCGGGAAGCACGGCGGCCGGCGCATCCTGTCCCGGTCCGCCGTCGAGATGATGACCACCAACCGCCTGACGCCCGAGGAGACGGCGATCCGCACCGCCATGGGCAAGAAGTTCGTCCACGTGTCCTTCGGCCAGGGGCAGCACGGCGGCTGGGGCTTCGGGATGGCGGTGCGCACCTACCGCGCCGACTACGCCTCCGTCGGTCAGTTCGGCTGGGACGGCGGAGCCGGGACCTCGACCTACGGCGACCCGGACAAGCAGCTCGTCGGCATCCTGCTCACCCAGGTCGGCACGACCAACCCGGACTCGACACGGGCCATCCTCGACTTCTGGAGCACGCTCTACCAGGTGATCGAGGACTGACCATCAACCCCAAGGGAAAGGCGCATGTTCAGCACGCGACGGCGAGGGTTCCTCGCCAATGTCACCCTCGCGACCACGCTCGTGATCGCCACCGCTCCCGCCGCCTCCGCGACGGCGAAGCCGGAGATCAAGGTCTCCGGCGGGGCCACACAGCCGGTCTTTTCCTATGAGGACGCCATCCGTGAGCACGTCCGGGTGCGGTCCTCGGTGGACAGCGACGGCGATGGCAAGAAGGACCTGGTCCGGGTGGACATCATCCGGCCGAAGGAGTCCGATTCCGGGCTCAAGGTCCCGGTGATCATGCAGGAGAGCCCGTACTACGACAACCCCGGCGTCGGCTTCGAGATCGAGAAGAAGAAGTACGACGCTGAGGGGAACGTGACGAAGTTCCCCATGTATTACGACAACTACTTCGTGCCCCGTGGGTACGCGTTCGTATCCGTCGACATGATCGGCACCAGGCTGTCCGACGGCTGCCCGACGTCTTATGGCGCCTCCGACGTGCTGGGCGGCAAGGCGGTCGTCGACTGGCTGAACGGCCGGGCGGTGGCCTACGACGACAAGGGCGATCCGGTCAAGGCCACCTGGACCACCGGGCGTACCGGGATGATCGGCCACTCGTACGAGGGAGCGCTCGGCGTCGGCGTAGCCGGTACCGGCGTGGAAGGGCTGGAGACGATCGTGCCCCTCTCCGCCTACACTAGCGGATACGAGAACGGCCACGCCAACGGTGTCCTCACCTGGTTCAAGGGCGGCGCGAGGTGGCAGTCCGAGCATGTCGACAAGGACCCGGCGGAGAAGTGTGAGGCGGTGCGCCGGCAGATGGACGCCGAATCCGGCGATGAGACCGGCAACTACACCGCCTACTGGAACGAACGCAACTACCGGACCGGGCCGATCGCGAAGGCGCGCGACGTCCGCGCCAGCGTCTTCGCGGTGATGGGCATGCAGGACCGCAACGTGGTGGGCAGCCAGTTCGCCGAGTGGTGGAGCGCGCTGCCCCGCGACGTGCGGCGCAAGGCGTGGGTGACCCAGTACGGGCACATCGACCCGTTCTGGGCCCGTCGCGAGGCGTGGCTCACCGCCCTCAACAAGTGGTTCGACCACGAACTGATGGGCGTCTCCAACGACATCATGCGCCGGCCGCGCGTCGACGTGCAGCTCGGCCCGGACCGGTGGATCAGCCAGGCCGACTGGCCGGCGCCGGCGCGGTCGACGACTCTGCGGCCGCGGCAGGACGGGTCTCTGGGCCGCGAGTCCTCGACCGGAACCGGCGGCTACGTCGACATCGCCAAGACCGAGATCGCGATGGCCGCCGACCCCGCCACCGCCAACCCGAACCGGCTGGCCTACCTGACCCCGCCGCTGAAGAAGGCGATGAGAGCGTCCGGAACGCCGTCCGTGAGCCTGCGCCTCAAGCTGGACAAGCCGACCGCCAACCTGGGCGTCCTGCTGGTCGACTACGGCCAGGACACCCGGATCAACTACCGCGAACGCGGCGCGACGTCCGGGGAAGGACTCAAGATCATCGGGGGCGAGGACTGTGTCGGCCAGAGCACGGCCGATGACGACGGCTGCTACTTCAAGGCCGGCGACAACACGGCGGCCTCCGGCTTCCACGTGGTCACCCGCGGCATCCTGGACGCGCAGAACCACAAGTCGCTCAGCCGCCAGACGCCGCTGACGCCGGGCCGGCCGTACCAGATCACCTGGAAGATGTTGCCGCTGGACTACGAGTTCAAGGCGGGACACCGGCTCGGCCTGGTGCTGACCGGGGCCAACGACGACTTCAACCTCGACATGTCCGGCAACGGCTCCGGGACCGACGTCGAACCCGGCACCGGGGCCCGGGTCACCGTCGACCTGGCCGGCACGTCGGTGTCGCTGCCGCTGGTGACCGCGCCATAGGGGGCACGTTTCCCGCCGCCCGCGAGCAAGAACCAATCCGGCGCCGCGCGCATCTGATCAGGCATGAGTGAGATCGATGTTGAGCGAGTGCCCGCCGATCGAAACCTCGACTGGGACGGCTGCTTCAACGCCCGTGACCTCGGCGGCATCCCGGTACTCGGAGGCGAACAGATCCGATGGCGGGCCGTCATCCGCTCGGACAATCCCGAGCGGCTCACCCCTGCCGGCTGGTCGGCGCTCATCGCGTACGGCGTGCGAACCGTCGTCGACCTGCGCAACCCCAACGAGCGCCAAGGCGACCAGTGGGCGCGCCCCACAGGCCTGAGCACGGTGCACGTGCCGCTGGACGACGCGGACGACACCCAGTTCTGGACCTATCTGTGGGACAACAAGCTGGACGGTTCGCCGCTCTACTACCGGATCTTCCTCGAACGCAAGGCACGGCAGTGCGCCGCTGCCATCGCCGCCGTCGCGCGGGCTCGACCTGGTGGCGTCCTCATCCACTGCGGCCTCGGCCGCGACCGCACCGGGCTCATCGCCATGCTGCTCCTTGCCCTGGCCGGAGTCAGTCCCCACCACATCGCCGCCGACTACGAACTGAGCATCCCGCGCCTGCCCCGGCTGTTCACCGCCCTGGGGATCGACGACCAGACAGCCGACATCCAGGACATCCTGGCTCGCAAGAACACCACGGCCCGAGCGGCCATCCATGACGCCCTGGACGGACTCGACGTGGCGGACCACCTGCGGACGGCGGGACTGTCCGGGCAGGACATCCAAGCCGTCCGCGAGCGCCTCCTCCCTGCGTGACCTCCCGAGGGGTTGGCTACCAGGCGATGGGGCCGAGTCGATCGATGAAGAGCCCGGTCGGTCCGTCGGCGCCGATCGTCGCGAGTTCGACGATCGGGTCGGTGCCCTCGGTGACGGTCAGCTGGCCGGTGTGATGGTTCATGTCGGTGGCGGTGAACTTGTGGTTGGCGACCTCGCCGGGAGTGATCATGTTGAATTTGACGTCCGGGAGCGCGTGGGCGTACCGGACGGTGATCATGTTGAGCGCCGCTTTCGACGAGGTGTACGCGAGCTCGTGCATCTTCGAGGCGGGCTGGTCCGGATCGGTCACGACCGCGAAGCTCCCGGCGGCGCTGGACACCATCACCACCCGCGGATTGTCCGCCGCCCGCAGCAGGGGAAGGAACGCGTGCGTGACCCTGACCGGCCCGTACACGTTGGTGTCGTAGACGGAGTGGATCTCCTCAGCCGTCGCGTCCGCGGGAGCGACGGCCCGCCCTGGCGCGCCGGCGTTGTTGATCAGCACGTCCAGCCGGTCGGTGTGCTCGCGTACGAGCCGCTCGGCGTCGCGCACCGACTCGTCCGAGGTCACGTCCAGCGGGACCATGACCACGTTCGCGCCGCCGTCGGTCAGCCTGCCGGCGGCCGCCCGTCCTCGCCCCGGGTCGCGGGAACCGAGGAAGATCGTCCATCCGAGTTCCCCGAGCCGCCGGGCCGTTTCCAGGCCGAGTCCCTTGTTGCCTCCGGTGATCAGCACCGAGGTCTGTTCCGAGTTCGTCATGCCCCCTGAGACGAGATGCCCCGATCGGCTGTGACACGACCGGGGCGGCAAGGCCATCACCGGGGTCGCCTCCGCCCGTCCGGGCGACCTGATCGCGGTGTGGCGGGCGGGCATGCCGGGGCGCCGGTCACCGCGGGCAGGCGCCACGCCGGTTGAGGCCCCGGGTCACGCCTCCAGGGGTGCCGGCTTCAGCAGTTCCTCGCCGCGCCGCAGGGAACGCAGCCAGTTGGCGCGGGCCGCTTCGGCCGCGGCCTGGGCGTCGCCGGCGCGCAGCGCGGCGAGCAGGACGCGGTGCTCCTCGTAGGCCTCCTCGTGAACGGGGACGTAGCCCCAGATGTGCCGCTCTATGCGACGCAGTTGTTCGTCGAGTGATTCGAGCAGCTCGATCAGTACCGGGTTGCCGGCTCTTCGGTAGTAGACCCGGTGGAACTCCTCGTCGAGGGCACTGAGCCGGTCGGGCGCCGTGGTGCGGGCCATCGAGTCGAGCAGGCCCTGCATGAGGTTCAGATCGGCTTCCGTCATCAACGGCGTGGCCAGTTCGGCGGCCAGCGCGTCGAGTGGCGCGCCGGCCTGGAACAGGTGCGGCGCCCGGTCGAGGGGCAGCCCGGCGACCCGGGTCATCCGGCTGGCGCTGGCCTCGATGAGTCCTTCCTGGCCGAGCCTGATGAGCGCTTCGCGCACGGGCGTGCGGCTCACGCCGAGGAACTGCGCGATCTCGACGTCGCGCACGACCTCGTGGGGCTGCAGGACTGCGTTGAGTATCCAACTGCGCAGCTCCTCGTAGGCGAACTGCTGAGCGCTCGTGTAGCGCCTTGCTGACTTCACTAGCGGGAGGGGCACCGCTCAAATATATCGGCTATCGCCTCCGGCCGCGATCCCCCGGGGAAATGCGCCCAGTGAGTGGCTGGTAACAGGGGTCTTGTCGGAATTCGGCTGACCGATATACTGGCCGCCATTCCGCGACGAACCCCGGTGATCCCCCAGGTCGGCACGGCCACCGCCGGGGCGCGGCCTGGTCCACGCCCGCGAACCCGTGTGCGGCCAGAGCCTCGTGTGGGCACGGAGAAAGAAGGCAAGACGGTGAAACCTCAGACTCGGATCGCCGCGTTGTCCCTGGTCGGCCTGCTGGCCGCGGGGTGCTCCAGTGGTCAGGGCACGTCTTCCCCCGCGGCGGGGAAGGGGGGCGGCGTGCTGCGGATCGGCACCACGTTCACCTGTAACTCGATCAACCCGTTCGCGTCCACCGGTACGACCTGCGCGATGATCTTCCGGTACAACTACCCGTTCCTTGTCCAGTACATCAGTTCCGGCGCCGTCGAAGGCGATCTGGCGACGAAGTGGACCACCTCACCCGACGGCCTCACCTGGACGTTCGACCTGCGTCCGGGCGCCAAGTGGTCGGACGGCAAGCCCCTCACCGCCGCCGACGTGGCCTTCACCATCAACACGATCGTGAAATACCGCAAGGGTCCGACCGCCTCGGAAGCCGCGTCGGTGAAGAACGTCAAGAGCGCTTCCGCCACCAGCCCGACCCAGGTGACCGTCACCTACGACAAGCCGACCGCCAACGTGCTCGGCCGCCTGGTGAAGATCCCCGTGCTCCCCGCCCACGTCTGGCAGCAGTACGCCACCGGCGACGGGATGCGGCTCAAGCAGACCCCGAACGCCGCGCCCCTGGTCGCCGGTGGACCGTTCCGGCTGGCCAAGTACACCAAGGACCAGATCGCGCTCATGGAGCCCAACCCCCACTGGTACGGCGACAAGCCCAAGCCGGCCGGCTTCGGCCTGCAGTTCTTCAGCAGCCCCGACGCCATGGTGAACGCGCTCAAGACCAACAGGATCGACTACGCCGCGCCGTTGCCCATCACCGCGGCCAAGCCCGTCGAGCAGGCGGGGTTCACCGTGACCAGGCAGCCCGGCTTCCGCATGCACAACCTGATCATCAACCAGTCGCCCCACCAGAAGGCCCACCCCGAGCTGCGCGAGCCGAAGGTGCGTGCGGCGTTCGAGGCCGCGGTCGACAGGAAGCGCATCATCGAGGTCGCCTATCTCGGCTTCGGCACGCCCGGCAGCTCCATCATCCCCCCGGTGAGCGGCGACTGGTACGACCCGTCGGTCAAGCCCGACGCCTTCGACCTCACCCGCGCCGCCGCCCTGCTCGACGAGGCCGGATACAAGCCGGGCCCGGACGGCATCCGCGTCGCCGGCGGCGCGACCATGTCGTACGAGGTGATCATCCCCGACGTCGAGGGCGGAGAGGGAGAACGCGCCCTGCAGATCGTCACCGAGGACTTCAAGAAGATCGGCGTCCAGCTCAAGCCGCGGCCCGCCGACAACGCCACCGCCTTCGACCAGATGACCGGCACGGACAAGAAGTACGACCAGTACACCGTCGCGCAGTGGGGCTGGATCGCCCAGCGCGACCCCGACTTCCTGCTCAACGCCATGACCTGCGACCAGTGGGGCAGCTGGAACGACAGCGCCTACTGCGACAAGAAGTACGACGAGATGTACGAGCGGCAGGCGGGCACGGTCGAGGACGGCGCGCGCAAGAAGCTCGTCTGGGAGATGCAGAAGACGGTCAAGGACGCCCGGCCGTACGTCGTCACGCACTACGACGACGTCGTCGAGGCCCACACCAAGAGCTGGAGCGGGTTCGCCACCTCCGCGCTCGGCATCCTCGACTCGCAGTCCCGCTTCGGCCTGCTGTCCGCCGGCTCCGGATCCTGAGGATCGCCCGTGTCGCGTACCAGCCATCTGATCAGGCGCCTGCTGGCGGCCCTGATAACCGTCTACGCGGTGGTGACGCTGAACTTCCTGCTGTTCCGCGTGCTGCCGGGGGACGCCGTGGCGAACATGTCACGGGTCCCCGGCGGCTCGCCGGAGCTGACCGCGGCGCTGCGCCGGCAGTTCGGTCTCGACCTGCCGCTCTGGGACCAGTACTGGATCTATCTCGGCCGCCTGGCGAGCGGCGACCTCGGCGTCTCCTTCGCCACGCAGGAACCGGTCGGCGCCCGCCTGGCCGAGGCGTTCGCCAACACGCTGCCCCTGGTCACCGTCGGGCTGCTGCTGGCCCTGGTGCTCGGCCTGGTCAGCGGCGCCCTGGCGGCCTGGTACCGGGGCGGATGGGTGGACAGGCTCAGCACCAACACCGCGATCGCCTTCTACTCGGTCCCGACGCACTTCCTCGGACTGCTGCTGATCATGATGTTCGGCGGCTACCTGCCCGCGCAGGGGATGCGCGACGAGTTCCTGGTCGACCCGACAGGGGCCGAACTCGTGGCCGACCTGGTCAAGCACATGACGCTGCCGGCCATGACCATCGCGCTCATCGTCTTCGGCCAGTACACGCTCGTGGTGCGCTCCTCGATGATGGAGACGCTCGGCGACGACCACGTGCTGACCGCGCGGGCGCTCGGCGCCGGACCCGTCCGCATGCTGGCCAGGCACGTGCTGCCCAACGCCATGCTCCCCATCACCACCCTCGTCGCGCTCTCGCTGGGCGGCCTCATCGGCGGCTCGATCCTGGTGGAGAGCGTGTTCTCCTGGCCGGGCGTCGGCCGCGCCATGTACGAAGCGGTGGTCCAGCGCGACTACCCGATGCTGCAGGGAGTCTTCCTCGTGCTCACCGTCTCCGTGGTCACCCTCAACCTGCTGGCCGACCTGCTCTACGTCCGGCTCGACCCGCGGGTGGCCCGATGAGACGCCTGCGCGCCAACCCCAGGGCCGCCGCGGGCGTGGCCGTCCTGCTGCTGCTCACCGCCGTCGCCCTGCTGGCGGGATGGCTCGCACCGTACGGCCCGGCCGAGCAGGTGGGCCCCGTCTTCGGCCCGCCGGAGCCCGCCCACCCGCTGGGCCTGGACGACGGCGGGCACGACGTCCTCAGCCTTCTGCTGTACGGCACCCGCCCCACGCTTTTCGTCGGCGCGGCGGCGGCCCTGGTCGCGATCCTGGTCGGCGGCGTCATCGGCGTGGTGGCCGGGTACTTCGGCGGCTGGATCGACGGGCTGCTCATGAGAATCACCGACTACGCCATCGTGATCCCCGCCCTGCCGCTGGGCATCGTCATCGCGGCGGTGTGGGGCAGCAGCATCGGCCATCTCGTGGTGGTGATCGCGCTGCTGCTCTGGACGACCACCGCCCGCGTCATCAGGGCGGAGACCGCCTCCCTCAGAAACCGTCCCGCCATCCAGCGTGTCCTCGGGCTCGGCGCGAGCCACCTCCGCGTCATCGTCCGCTTCCTGGTGCCGCAGCTCGCGCCGCTGCTCAGCGCGATGGCCGCACTCACCATCGCGCTGGCCGTCTTCACCGAGACCGCGCTCACCTTCCTCGGCCTCGGCGACCCCGACACCGTCACCTGGGGGACCATGATCCGCTTCGCGTTCCAGCGGACGGCGATGACACAGGGCGCCTGGTGGGCCTTCGCGCCGCCCGGCATCGCCATCTCGCTCGTCGTCATGTGCTGCTACTGGGTGTCCCAGTCGATCGAGGACACCCTCAACCCCCGGCTCAAGGTCGCGCACGCGTCCCGGACGTACTTCCAGGTGGTGAACAGATGAGCCTGCTCAGCATCCGCGACCTGGAGGTCGCCTTCTCCACCGGCGGCGCGCAGGTGCGCGCGGTGCGCGCGGTCAGCCTCGACCTCGCCCCGGGCGAGCGGGTCGCCCTCGTCGGCGAGTCGGGCTGCGGCAAGACCACGACCATGCTGGCCATGATGGGCCTGCTGCCCGCGAGCGCCACCGTCTCCGGGCAGGTGCTGCTCGACGGCACGGACATCCTGGCCGGCGGCGAGAGCACGATGCGGCCGCACCGCTGGACCGACATCGCGATGGTCTTCCAGGGAGCCATGAACGCGCTCAACCCGGTCCGCAGGGTGGGCGCCCAGATCGTCGAGGCGGTCCGCATCCACGGCGGCTCCCGGCAGGAGGGCAGGCTGCGCGCCCGCGAGGTGCTCGACCTGGTCGGCCTGCCGCGGGACGCCGTGTCCCGCTACCCGCACGAGCTGTCGGGCGGGCAGCGGCAGCGGGCGGTCATCGCGCTCGCGCTGTCGTGCCGGCCCAGAATCCTGCTGGCCGACGAGCCGACCACCGCGCTCGACGTGATCGTGCAGGACCAGATCGTCACCCTGCTGAAGGAGCTGAGCGACTCGCTCGGGCTGGCCGTCGTGCTCGTCACCCACGACCTGGCGCTGGTCCCTCGCCTGTGCGACCGGGCCGCCGTGATGTACGCGGGCTCGGTCGTGGAGAACGCGCCGTGCGCCGACCTCGTACGCGGCCCGCGCCATCCGTACACGCGGCGCCTGGTCGAGGCGACCCCCGACCTGGCCGGCGAGCGCCCGCTGACCTCCATCCCCGGCGCGCCGC
Organism: Nonomuraea sp. NPDC059023; assembly: GCF_042740095.1. Classification (NCBI taxonomy): domain Bacteria; kingdom Bacillati; phylum Actinomycetota; class Actinomycetes; order Streptosporangiales; family Streptosporangiaceae; genus Nonomuraea; species Nonomuraea sp. NPDC059023. The sequence continues at coordinate 11,003 of NZ_JBHYIO010000047.1, forward strand.
CCAGGCTCGACGGGCCGCTGCCCGGCTGCGCCTTCCAGCCCCGCTGCGGGGAGGCGCTGGAGCGGTGCGCGAGCGCCGCGCCGCCGCTGCTCCCGCTGGCCGGCGGCAGATCCTGCGCCTGTCACCTGACGGAGGTGCCCGCGTGAGTCTCGTCGCCGACGACGTCGTCGTCACCTACGGCCGCAGGGGGCGGGCCCGCGCTCTCGACGGGGTCGCTCTCACCCTCGGCAAGGGGTCCATCGTCGCGCTGGTCGGCGAGTCGGGCTCGGGCAAGAGCACGCTGGCCCGCTGCCTCGTCCGCATGCAGGAGCCGGCCGCCGGCCGGGTCAGCCTGGACGGCACCGACCTGCTCACCCTGCGGGGCAGGCGGCTCAAGGACTTCCGCCGCCGCGTCCAGATGATCTACCAGGACCCCTACGAGTCGCTGATTCCACGCCAGCGGGTCAGCGACATCGTCGCCGAGGGCCTGGCCATCCACGGCGTTCCGAAGGGCGAACGGGACGAGCGGGTTCGCGAGGCGCTGATGGCCGTCGGGCTCACCCCGGTCGAGTCCTTCCTCGACCGCAGGCCGTTCGAGCTGTCGGGCGGGCAGCGGCAGCGGGTCGCCATCGCCGGGAGCCTCGTTCTCGAACCCGCGTACCTGATCGCCGACGAGCCGGTCTCGATGCTGGACGTCTCGGTCAGAGCGGGCGTGCTCAGCCTGTTCGGAGACCTGCGCCGCACCCGGGAACTGGGCATTCTGCTCATCACCCACGACCTGGCCACCGCCGTCCACGTCGCCGACCGGATCGTGGTCATGCACCGGGGAAAGATCGTGGAGGAGGGCCCGGCCAGGCAGGTGACGGCGGACCCCGCCCACGACTACACCCGTGCGCTCCTCGCGGCCACGCCGGACCTCGGCCGCCCGTGAAGCCACGTCAAGAACGGAGATCCATGCGCATCGCCATGGCCCAGATGTCCTCGGGGGACGACCGGGCCGACAACCTCCGCCGGATGGCGGCCACGCTCGACCGGGCGGCCGGCGAGGGGGCGGAGCTCGTCCTGTTCCCCGAGGCGTGCTCCTACCGGGGCACGCTCGCGGCCGAGCACGTCGAGGACAGGACGGGGCCCACACTGTCGCTGATGTCGGAGAAGGCGGCAGGTCACGGGATCGCCGTCCTGGCCGGGGGGCTCTGGCTCGCCTCCGGTGATCCTGGCCGGCCGTACAACGCCAGCGTTTTCGTCGGTCCCGGCGGGGAGCTCGCCGCGGAGTACCGCAAGGTGCACCTGTTCCGGCTGCGGGCCGCCGAGGTGAACGAGGACGAGGGCGCCTACACCACCCCGGGCGAGCACCTGGTCAACGTCTCCTACCGGGGGTTCGGCTTCGGTCTGTCGATCTGTTACGACCTGCGCTTCCCCGAGCTGTACCGGGCGCTGGCCCGCTCGGGCGCGGACGTGCTGTGCGTGCCGTCGAACTTCTCCGCCGTCACCGGCGCCGTCCACTGGGAGCCGCTGCTGCGGGCTCGGGCGATCGAGAACCTCTGCTACGTCCTGGCCCCGGCCCAGCAGGGCGTCAGCCCCGACGGGTTCGTCACCCACGGCCACAGCCTGGCCGTCGACCCCTGGGGCCGCGTGCTCGCGTGCGCTCGGGACGGCGCCGGGCTGATCATGGCCGAGCTCGACCGCAGCGCGCTCGACCAGGCTCGCGGCGCGCTCAACGCGCCGAACGAGACCGTTCCTTCCGTGTACGGCGGGCCGGTCGCGCAGGAGCAGGTCCATGGGTGAGACGCTGAAGGCGGTGCGGGTGCCGGTAGGTCCACGCCGGTTCTTCTATGACCGCGGCGAGCCCGCCGTGGCAGAGGTCGCCAGCGGGACCAGCCTCGTCTTCGAGACTCTCGACTGCTTCTCCAACCTGCTGACCTCGCCCGAGCAGCGCTTCCGCTCCGAGGCCGAGCTGATCGAGCTGGTCGGCGCGTTCAACCCGGTCGCCGGCCCCGTGGCCGTCCGCGGCGCCGTACCCGGAGACGCGCTGGCGATCACCGTCGAGCGCGTCAGCCTCGGCGCGCGGGCCGTGACGGTGCTCCACGCCGACCCCGAACTCGGCCTGCCGGACGGTGACACCCGCGTCTGCCCCGTCGAGGGCGGCACGGTGTGGTTCCCGACCTCGCGGGGGCGCCTGGCGCTCCCGGCCAGGCCCATGATCGGCACCCTCGGTGTGGCCCCAGCGGGTGCCGCGTTCCCCTCGCTGCTGTCGCACGCCCGCTGCGGCGGCAACATGGACTGCCAGGCGCTACGACCGGGCAGCGTGCTCGTGCTGCCGGTCGAGGTGCCGGGCGGGCTGGTGTCGCTCGGGGACGTGCACGCGCTCATGGGCGACGCCGAGATCACCGGCACCGCGCTGGAGGCCCCGGCCGAGGTCACCGTGACGGTCGAGCTGCTGCCGGGGCTGGGCCGGGCGATGGCCGGGCCGTACCTCGACGAACCCCATCGGATCGGCGCCGTGGGCTGTGCCCACGGCGTGAGCGTCGACCACAACCTCCGCTCGGCGATGACCGAACTCCGGCGCAGGCTGGTCGAGGAGTGCGGCTACCTTCCCGGCGAGGCGTACGAGCTGCTCGGCGCGGTCGCCGAGGTCACCGTGAACCAGTGCGTGCACGGCGGCTGGTCGTCGGTCCACGCCGCCGTACCTCGCTACGTCACTTCCTGATACGAGGGATCATGCACCAATCGCGCAAACTCTCCGTGTGGGACATAGGCCGCACTCCGCTGTACGCGTGCCAGTACGACCAGCGCTTCTCCTACTGCCTGTACGTCCCCGACGACTACGCGCCGGAGGGGGACAAGGTGTACTCCCTCGTCGTGCTCGTCCACGGCACCGAACGGGACGTCCAGTCGTACCGGGACTCCTTCGTGGACTTCGGCAGGGCCAACGACTGCATCGTGCTGGCCCCGCTGTTTCCCGCGGGCATCCCCGACCCCGGCGAGCTCGACGGCTACAAGTACCTCGAACACCGGGGCATCCGCTTCGACGAGATCCTGCTCTCCATGGTCGAGGAGATCTCCGCCTGCTACCGGGTCGAGGGGGCCAGGTTCCTGCTGTTCGGCTACTCGGGCGGCGGGCAGTTCGCGCACCGGTTCGTCTACCTGTATCCGGAACGGGTCCGCGCGGCCTCGATCGGCGCGCCGGGCGCGGTGACCTTGCTCGACGAGGCCCTGCCCTGGCCCGCCGGCCTCGCCGGAGCCGAGGCGGTGCTGGGCAGGAACGTCGATCCGGCCGCGCTCGGCGGTACGGCCATGCACCTGGTGATCGGCGCCGACGACACGGGAACCCAGTCGAACAGCGTGCCCGCTGGCCATCCCGCCTGGATTCCCGGTGTCAACGACGAGGGCGTCCCGCGCACCACACGCCTGCGGGCACTGCGGCTCAGCCTGGAACGACACGGCATCCCGGTCCGCTACGACGTCGTGCCGGGTGTCGGCCACTACGGTCCCGGTGTGGTGAGCAGGGTGAAGGACTTCTTCACCCACGTGCTCACCGTCGACGCCGAACGAACCACCTCGGGCACGGGCTGACGTCAGCGCTGAACTACGGACTTGCCTGAGCGGCGGAGAGCATGGCCGGTATCGAGATCGGCCTCATGGAGACTCCTTTTTCCGCGATGGCCGTTCGACGCTGGTTCCCCTCAGCTCTGGCCGCCGACTTCTACCCGCACTGCAGTACACAGCCCGATCTGGTCGGCGCCTTGCAGGACGCGCAGGTCACCGTAGGCCCGATGACCGCCGACGAGATACGCCGGGTCATCGTTCAGCCCGCGGCCCGTGCCCGGTGCACCGTCGAAAGCGCTCTGGTCGCGCACTTGGTGGCGCAGGCTCACGGGCGGCCGGGTGTGCTTCCGCTGCTGTCTCACGCCTTGCTGGAAACGTGGCGCCGCCGTCAAGGCAACGCCCTCACGCTGGCCGGGTTTCACGCGACCGGCGGAATCGAACGCGCGCTCGCCAGAACGGCCGAGAGCGTGTTCACCACGTTCGACACCCGCCAGCAGCGCGTTGCCAAGCAACTGTTCCGGCGGCTGATCGCGCCTGGCGAGGCCACCGAGGCCACCAAACGCCGCATCGCCACCATCGAACTATCTGGCCGGTCGACGGCGGCGCCCCCGTCGCGTATCACCGCTTTGGAGCGTCGGTCGAAAGCGTCACCTACATCCCGGACGGTCGTCTCGCCACGGCGCATGACGACGGCACGGTCCGGGTGTGGTCCTGCGGAGCCTGCCGGCCGATCGAGCAGGTGCGGACGCTGGCGGAGAACCTTGGTGTGGACGACCTCACACCCGACGAACGGGCAGGCTTCCTGACCTTCATCGACGATGCCGACAAGAAGCAGAGATCGCGATGACTACCGGCCGCTTATCGAAGGTCGCTGACAGTAGCGGACAATGGTGCTATGACACGATTGAGCGCGAACATGCTGGCCCTCCTGGTTTGCCTGGTGCTGGTCGGTTGTGGTGCTCCCCTCGGGCGGGAAGCCGAGGAACCCGCCGGTGGCGTAAACCCCACCGGCGAGGAGGCCGAGGCGCCTGGTGCCCCTACCGGTGGGAGAGGGGATGCGGAGGCGTACGGGGCCCCGATCGAGATCCCCGCGAAAACGGAGGATTCTGGCCGCCCTCTCGATCACATGATGAAGGTGATCAAGGACGGCATACGGCGGCAGTGCCCTCGGCACGAGTTGTGCGTCAAGGTGAGGGTCGAGGCGCGCGACCGGGGTTCTCTCTCGACCTGCCAGTTCGACGAGACGGAGCCCAAGCAGGGAAGCAAGGTCAGACAGGGCTCCACCGTCGTGATCGTCACCGGTAAGGAGCCCTGCCCGACGCCGGTGACCCCTGACCCCGGCGACTCGTCCCCGTCGACCGGGAAGTCTCCCGCCCCACGTTCGCCCGACGTTCTGGAGCCGGAGGTCAGTCCGTGACGGAGGGCTCGCCAGGAGCCGGCCCCACCGCCGCCACGAAGCGGCCGCGGCCGGCCGCCGATGAGGCGGCGAGCTGGCTCGGGACCGACTCTCCGATCATCAGAGTCCTCGGGGCGGTCGTGGCTCCCGCCACCGCGCTCACCGCGATCTTCTTCTACTTCGGCTGGTCCCGCGCGTTCTGGTTCTACGACTACCTCGGGGTGGATTCGACCCTGCTGGGCCTGACCACCCAGGACTACGTGTTCCTCAGCGTGGACGGCCTGTTCGTGCCCCTGGTCACGGCCGCCTGCGCGGGGCTGGCCGTACTCGTCCTCCGGTGGGCGCGGAACCGGCTGGGCATCCGCGTCATCCCCGCACCCAGGGTGCTGGTCCCGGTGATGGTCGCGGCAGGGCTGATGCTGTTCCTCAACGGGGTCTCCCGCATCTTCGGTGAAACGATCTTCAACCGGCCGCTGGCGGTCGCACCGCTGAGCCTGGCCGCCGGAGTGCTGCTTCTGGTGTACGCGCCGCGCCTGACCCAGATCGCCCGCCCGCGTTGGGTCACCATCCTGGAACTGACGGTTGTGCTGGTCCTGGTCGGCATGAGCCTCTTCTGGGCCGCCAACGACTACTCCGCCGCGGTCGGCCGTTCCCGGGCCCGCGAGTTCGTCTCCCAGCTCTCGAAAGCCCCGGCCGTCGTGGTCTACAGCGCCCACGGCCTGAGCCTGCAGCACGTGCCCGGCATCCGGCGGACCCGCTGCGAGGACCCCGACACCGCCTACCGGTTCCGTTATGACGGACTGAAGCTCGTGCTGCGCTCCGGCGACCAGTATCTGCTGGTCCCCGCGGACTGGTCACGCGCGGAAGGCGTCGCCCTGCTGCTTCCCCAGAGCGACACGCTCCGCTTCGAGTTCAGCCCGGCATCCGTCCGCGCCACCACCCGGCCACCGTCCTGCTGATCATCGAGTGGATCCTGGATCGCGAGAGACGCCGAGGACGTCGAACACCCTCCAGGTGCCGGCGCGCTGACTACCTGACGCGGCTCAGCAGGAGCTGCCGAGCACCCGCCCGTCGAGCATCGAGGCCGCCCGGCAGGAGAAGGTCGCCGGTGGGGACATCACTCCGGACAGCAGAGTGATGGTGGCGGGCCCGGTGCCCGACGGGCCGGTGCATCCGCTGGCCATGATGTTCATGGTGCTGGCCAGCGGGTTGAAGTAGTAGATGCCCCAATCGCAGACGTAGGCCCGTTCGGCGGGCGGCGGCGTGGGTGCTCCCGCCGAGATCGTGGCGGCGGCGAGGGCCGCGATCAGGATCTTCATGGCGTCGCCTCCGGCCGGCAGCCGTCGGCTCCGAGGAAGCCGTTCCAGGAGAAGGCGGTGTGGCAGCGGTAGGTGCCCGCGTCGCGGCCGAACCGGAGCACGACGACGACGTCGGCGCCGCCCCAGCCGTCGCAGGGGTTGGCCGAGATGTGGCCGCCGTTCTGCCCCGGGGTGAGCATGCCGCTGAAGCAGGTGTGGGTGCCCGCGGCGTGGGCGGTTCCGGCGAGGAGCGGCGAGGCGGTGAGGGCCGTCGCGGCCAGGGCGGCGACGGCGGCGCGCCGGAGGAGTGGCACGGTGTTGCCTCCTAGGTATGCTGCGGATTTCGCCCCACACGCTAGGAACGCCGCCCCGCGCCGCCCAGAGGCATGCGTCACCGGTTGGCATGGATTTTTCCCCGTCGACCTCTTATGTCATCACATCTCAGGAATTCGCCCAGGTTCCGCCAGGGGTGACATGGGGTCACCGTCCGTCAGGGCGCCTCCCAACCTCGACCAGCGGGACAGTCGTGATTGGCCCGAGATCTTGGTCTGTGAAGATTCCCGGCAGATCACAGGCAGGGAGGAGCGAGCCATGGTAAAGCCGTGGGTGGCGGTTCTTTGTGCGGCGGCAAGCTTGACCATGGTTTTCGAGGCGAGCGCAGATGCGCGGATCGATCCGGCGACCGCTCTCCAGCGTCAGCTCGTGGACGGCCGGGGAGTAAAGATCGCGCAGTTGCATATCGCTGAGCCCGGCACGTGGAGAACCACCGGTAGCGTGGAGTTCGGCAAGGGAAAAGCTGTCGCAGCCGACGTGGTCTATCGCGACTCCAAGGCGGCGCCCGAGGCCCGGGTCATCAGTTTTCCCGACCGCTGGTACAGGCGTGAATACCCGCGTGACAAGTCGCTGCCGGACGGAAAGACGTGGTTTCTCTTCCCGGCCCCGCCGAACGGTCCCATGCTGGACTGCGGGCCTATCGAATTGAGCCATCCGGCCACGCTGAAGGCCGTGCTGCGGACCGCCACGGTCAAGCGTCCGGCGGGAACGTACGACAAGGTGCGCACCACTCTCTACCAGGGCCGCATCACCCTGGGCGAGCTCTACAAGGCGAACAGCGCCTTCCGGATCCCGCTCGACACCAAACCTGCCGGCAAGTACGCCAAGATCCCGGTGACCTGGCAGATATGGCTCGGCAAGGACCAGCTCGTGCGCCGATGCCGGAGCTCTTACGCCCAGCCGATCATCGCACCTGGTCTGCAGATCGACGAGCGTTTCCCCGTCACCGAGGACATCCGGCTGTCCAGATGGGGCACCGAGACAGACATTCAGCCACCTCCCGATGATCAGGTGACGTCCTACGACGACGTCGACGCGTCAGAGTAGGTAGCCGTCGTCAGCAGGCCGCCGGCCGGATCATTGGAACTCGCGGGACAACGTCCGTAAGGGGTCAGGCGGTATTTCGAAGACCGTGCGTGTGTTGCGCCGAGACCGGATCTACATCACCGCCCAGTTCGTCTTCGATCGCTGGGGACCCGATGTGCGGTGCAAGGCACGATCGAAAGACATCTAGGGCGCTGACGACCTTTCCGCCGTGACGATCGCCTACGAGTGAGCCCGCGCGGACGGCCGGTTGGGCGCAGGAGCGGCGCCCCATGTGCACCGCGCCTTCGGGCAGCAGCATCAGCGCGGCGGCCAGGAGCAGAACGTAGAGACGGGGCCGTCCCATGAGCAAGTCCGGAGTCGCATCGGCTTGCTGTCACGCGGGCTGCTTGGCCACGGCGGCTTCGAGTGGCCGCTCACAGCCCTCGACCGCGCGAGGCGGGCGGCGGTGATCATGCGGATGAGGAGCATGTGCTGCGGGCTCAGATCCTCGCCGCGTTGCGCGAGCACAACAGGTGGCGGGCGCGCGTCCTGCGGGTGGCTTTGGTGGTCGAGGTGTTCGCGCTGGTTCTGATGGCGGCGAGCGCGGCGGTGGTGCTGAGTTCGCTTCTTTGAGGGTGACCGTCTGCGGTGACCCTCAGGTGTCGGCCGCTCCTGCCTGTCCGAGGGTGGCCGCGTGGTGGTCGACTTCGGCCGAGTCTGTCCGAGGGCCTGTTGGACACCTCCTTCACCCGGCTTTGCTCGTACCACGCAGCGGTGATCGAACGGACACCCACCGCGAGCGAGGTGCGGCGAACCGCCCACCGGCCGAGCGCCCCCTCACGCGCCGGCACCTCTCCACACACCGAACACGAGAAGGAGAACTCCCATGCGCACTCAGCTCAAGGCGGCCCTGCTGGCGGCGACCACCGTGCTGGCCCTCGGCCCCGCCGCCACGGCGCTCCCCGCCGCGGCCACCACCGGCACGACGGCAACCGCACGCCAAGCACCGGTGTGCGGCCACTTCACCAACGCGGGAACGGAGTACTACCGCAACTGCGCGAACGTGAGTGAAAGGATCTGGGTGACCAGGCGATTCAGTCAGAACGAGCACTACTGCGTCCAGCCGGGAACGCAGGTGCAACTGGGCAACTTCGCCAACGTCTACGGCGTCTATCACGACGGCTGGAACTGCTGACCTTCAGATCGTTCGGCCCGGCGCTCACGTCTCCGTGATCGCCGGGCCGGTGTCAGTATCGGATCCAGAGCGAGCTGGTCCGGTCGTTCATGCGGTCGCCGACATAGCCCACGTTGGGCCCGTCGCCCCTACCGTCGAACCAGTACGCCCCGTCGCCGTCCAAGCTGTAGCCGTCGTAGATGCTCACCGAACGGCAGTTGCTGTACGTGTAGAAGCCGGAGATCTCGTTGTCCCAGATGAGGTTCGGCCGCAGGCGGTAGCCTGACGAGTCGCAGGGCCCATCCTCCGCCGACACGATGATGCGCGTGAGGTTCGGCGGGTTGTTGTGCGCGTTCCAGAACCACTCCATGAGCAGCACGTCGGGCGCGGCCGCCGCCGTGAAGGCCGGCGAGGCCGGGTCGTCGCTGCACGTCTCCGACTTCACCGGCGAGAAGCCCCCGTCGACCGACTTGCCGACCTCGACGACGCAGAACTTCCCGTCGGGCGCACTGGCTGCCGTGGCGGTCCCGGTCGTGAGACCGGTGATGAGCAGGGCCGAGGCGATCACCGCCAGCAGCCGTCGGGCCCGGGCGGCGCCCTGGCGAGCATTCATGGCATTGCCTCGTAAGCCGCGTTTCACGATTTTCTCCCCTGATCGAATCGCTGTTCGTACCCCCGCCTGTCGCGGTGGCGAAGGCGTTACAGCTCCGATGTAGCACGGGGGAGTTTGATCGGGTTCAGAGCCAGGCGCCCAATCAATCAATGGTGAACAACCTTCGGAATCAGGCCGGTGTTCTGACGAGTCGGCCTCATGTTTGGGTCAGTCTGACCAAAAAATGACTTACCCCTTCAGGTCACGATGACCTTTTGTTACGGTGGGAAGCCTCCTGAGAGGGGCGTGACCTCATGGGGCAACACTTACGACCGCCGGCGGCACCCTGATGCCGGCCTCGTGGACAGCACATTCGCAGGTGCTGCCGCTGCGGGCCGCGAGGCGTGTGGCGGTGGCGGTCCGGCGTTCGGAGCTGGGGCGGCAGGCCGCGGCCGGGCTGCGGCCCAGGGGCATATACGGCATGCTCAGGGAGCGCGCGCCGCTCTCGCTGATTCTCTACGCGGCGGCCCTGGACGGGCGGCTGGTGTGGCGGGGGCCTGAGGCCTTCGCCCTCCTGGAGCCCCCGTACGGCTCCCGCACCCGGGGCCGCCCGGCGGGCCTGAGCAGGATCGCCGATCGGTACTGGGAACTGCTGACGATGATGGTTCCCCCGGCGGCTCTCCTGGGACTGGCCTTGCTTCTGGTGGCGCTGCGTCAGTGGTCCCCGGTGGCGTTGTGGGCGGCCCTTCTGGCGGCCCTGCTGGCGATGCTGCACGTGTGCGTGCTGATGACCGCGATGGTCGTCACGATCTTCGTCCGGTGGGCGGCCGGGCTTCCGCTGCGCCGGGAGCGGGAGTGGCGGGCGGCGGGGGATCTGCGCTTCCTGCACTGGTCCATGCCGCTGTTCCACTGCGCGGACGCCGACGAGGCGCCGATCTTGCTGGAGCGTGCCAAGGAGCGGCTGCGGGACCTGGTCAGGGCTCAGGTGGTGCACGCCACGGAGGACGTGGCGGCGCGGACGCGCACGGTGGAGGTCAACGAACTGCTGTTGTGCCTGCCGGTTGGCGCGACGAGCGCCGCGGCGCGAGACGAGGTGGTCAAGGCGAGCGTGGACGCCGCGGGGCCCGGCGGCACCGGTGTGCGGTTCATGGCCACCGGGTCGCGACCGGCCATCAGGCTGGCCAAGCCGTTCGAGTCGGGGTCGTTTCTCGGCCTGTATCTGATGGGGCTCGTCGTGATCGTGCTGGCCGAGGCGGTGCTGGTGGCGGACGCGGAGCGGGACGCGTGCGGGACGGACTGCGCGGGCCGGCCGGCCGGCTACCCGGAGGCGGTGCGATGGCTGGCCTGGCGGCTGATCGGCGGCAACCCCGCGGACCTGATCCCGGTCACGGCGCAGGCGTGGACGGTGGGCTGGCTGACCACGATCGCCGCGTGGATGGTCCCGCTGATCCTGCTGGTCACGGCCGTGCGGATGGCCGCGGCGCACAAGGAAAGGATGGCGCGATTCGTGGAGAGGATGAATCCTGTGCTGGGCACGACGACAGTTCTCATCATGGTGGCCACTCCGGTGGAGAGACAGGCCGTGCTGGAGGCGATCGGCAAGGTCACGGGTGAGGCGCCGCGGCGCCGTGACCTGCGCTGGCACACCGCGTTCGAGCTGGGGGTGGTGAGCGGCGCCCAGGTGCTGCTCGCGCAGACCCGGCCCGGTTCGACGGAGCCCGGCGCCGCGACGCTCACCGCGCAGTCCCTCATCGACCAGCTCGACCCGGACTACCTGCTTCTCACCGGCATCTGCTACGGCCTGGTGACGAAGAAGCAGAAGCTCGGCGACATCCTGGTCTGCACCCAGCTGCGGGTCATGGATCACAGGAAGATCGCCGAGCCGGCGCTGGGCCGGCCGGTCGAGCGCCTGCGTGGCGATCGGGTCACGCCGTCGGTGACGTTGCTGGACAGGTGCCAGAACGCCCGCCTGACGCAGGAGGGGCCGGCGGTGCACTTCGGTCCGCTGCTGTCGGGCAACGTCCTGCTGGACTCGCCCACCGAACGCCAGCGCATGATCGAGGCCGAGCCGGAGGCGATCGGCGGCGAGATGGAAGGGCTGGGGGTCTACGCGGCGGCGGCCAAGGACAAGGTCGACTGGATCGTCGTGAAGGCCATCGCGGACTGGGGGATGGACAAGGACGACACATGGCAGCCGATCGCCGCCAGGAACGCCGCCGAGTTCATGGTCGACGTGCTGCGGACCGGCGGTCTGGATCATCCACCTATATCACGATAAATCCGGGCAAAATATAGCGCGATAAACGCCCCGTGGCGTATATGGATCTCATTCCGGTAACCGTGGTTGCCAATGCGAATAACTGGCATATTCTACTGATCCTTGGCACGTTCCAAAGGAGGCGATGGGGATGGATCGCCCTAGACTGCCGGGTAATTCCACCGGGTCCCTTCCGGGCCGGCCGGGCGGCTCAGGCCGCCTGGCCGGCGTGGCGATCGCCGCCGTCCTGCTCCTGGCACTCGCCGCCGCCGGAGCGATCTGGTACGTGAACAGCCGCCAGGACACGCTGGCCGAGGCCGCCCTGGCCGGCGCCAGGCAGACGCCGGGCATCGTCTGCCTGGACGTGGCCGGCGACTTCTCCACCTCGATGAACGACAACATCGAGACCAGGGACGAGGCGCTGGCGCTGCTGCGGCCGTTCATGACGCGTGAGATGCGCCCCGACGACCTGCTGACGACGGCCAAGTTCGCCAGTACGGCGGCGCTCACCCTGCCCCCCACCCGCGCCGCGGACCTGGCCGGAGCGGCCGAATCCAATGCCGGCGTCGAACAGAACGACGCCACTTTCCTGGCGCCCGCGATCAAGGCCCTCGATCGCGGCCATCGCCGTGCCCGCGCGAAATGCGAGCGGCGGATTCTGGTCGCGGTCACTGATGGCGAGGTCGCCGACCAGGATTCCGACCTCGTGCCTTTGCTTCAACATTATGACCGCGTCTATTTGGCCATTCCCGACGAGGCGCCCGATTATCGGCCGGCCGAATTCTCGCATGCGCAACGGGCCTCCGTCGTTTCCGAGGGATTCGACGGCGCCGGCGCCCTGAGCCTGCTGTACGGCAAGGCGCTCGCGGCGGCCACCGGCCAGAAACTCATTCGGAAGACCCCGCCTCCCCCTTGAGGAGCTTCCATGGATCAGGAGAACACCTCGGACGTGGCGGCCGCGCTGGCCGCTCTCACTGAGGAGATCAAGCGCGAGCACGACCGCGCCGCCCACCGCGAAGAGATCATCGACCGGCTGCAGGAGGACAACCAGCGGCTCCGCCACGGCCTGCTCCAGGAGGCGCTGGTGCCGATCCGCAGGGGCCTTTTCCGCCTGCACGACCAGGTGAGCCGCGAAGTCGCGAGGCTGCGCGCCGATCCGCAGGCCGACGGTCACCTCGGCGCGCTGATGGCGGCCATCGCCGCGGAAGTGGCCGAGGTACTGGCCCGTACGGGAGTCGAGTTGATGGAGGTCGAGGCCGGCCAGCCGTACGACAGGGAAAGGCATCGCCCGATCGGCGTGGCCGACGGCCCGGACGGCCTCGTGGTGGCGGTGGCGGCGGCCGGTTTCGAGCAGGACGGGCGCATTGTTCGCAAGGCCGACGTGGTGCTCGGCAGGGCGCCGCTCCAGGAGGAGGACAGGTAGATGGCGGTTTACGGAATCGATCTCGGCACCACCTACTCGTGCATCGCGGGCATCAACGAGGCCGGACGGGCCGAGGTGTACCGCAACCAGGACGGAGCGGACACCACGCCCTCCGTGGTCTACTTCGAGACCCCGAACAACATCGTGGTGGGGCAGGCCGCCAAGGACAGCGCCGTCATCGAGCCCAAGCTGGTGGTCAGCCGGATCAAGCGTGACATGGGGCAGGCCGTCCCCCGGCCGATGCACGGCCGCGACTACAGCCCCGAGGAGATCTCGGCGTTCGTGCTGCGCAAGCTGGCCGAGGACGTGGCGGCGGACGTCGGTCAGGCGGTCTCGGACGTCGTCATCACCGTGCCCGCCTACTTCGGCGCGGCCGAGCGCGACGCCACGCGCAAGGCCGGGAAGATCGCCGGGCTCAACGTCATCGACATCATCTCCGAGCCGATCGCCGCCGCGATCACCTACGGCGTGCTCAACCCTTCCGAGGACTGCCACATCCTCGTCTACGACCTCGGCGGCGGCACCTTCGACACCACCGTCATCACCCTGCGCGCCGGCAACATCGAGGTGGTCTGCACGGACGGCGACCACAGCCTCGGCGGGGCGGACTGGGACGACGTCCTGGTGGAGTACCTGGCCGAGCGGTTCCGCCAGGAACACCAGGACGTGAGCGATCCGCTGGAGAGCGACACCACGGAGCAGGACCTGCGCAAGATCGCGGAGGATCTGAAGAAGACGCTCTCCAGCAAGCTCAAGCACACCGCACGCGTCATGCACGAAGGCCGCGTGACCACCGTGGAGCTGACCCGTGAGTCGTTCGAGGCGCTGACCCGGCACCTGCTCGACCGCACCGTCTCCATCACCCACCGCACCATCGCGACCGCGCGGGACAAGGGGGCGGCCTCCTTCGACCACGTGGTTCTGGTCGGCGGCTCCTCCCGGATGCCCGTGGTCGCCGAGACCATCCAGAAGGAACTCGGGATGGAGGCCAAGCCGAAGGACCCGGACCTCGCCGTCGCCAAAGGCGCGGCGCTGTACGCCTTCGAGGAGACCTACCGGCGGCTGATCAGCTCGGGGCGGGAGGCCGAGGCGGAGGCCATGGCCCTGGGGGCGGGCCTGTCCACCACCCAGCAGCAGCAGATCAAGGACCGCACGATCAAGACGGTGGCCTCGCGCTCCTTCGGCATCATCACCACGAACCCGCACAACCGCCAGGACTACGTCGCCCACCTCGTCCACGCCAACGACTCCCTGCCCGCCGCGGTGACCAAGGGTTTCGCCACCCTCGACGACAACCAGGACACCGTGGCCATCCAGGTGATGGAGCAGGCGGGCAGCAGCGAGTCCAGGAACGTCGAGGACAACAACGAGATCGGCGCGGGCGACCTGCGCATCCCGCCCGGCAAGCCGGCCGGCTTCCCCATCGAGGTGACCTTCTCCCTGGACACCTCCGGGCTCCTCCACGTCACCGCCCGGGAGAACGAACGCGGCCAGCAACTCGACCTGGACATCCAGATCGGCGGCATGTCCGAGGAGGAGGCCGCCGCCTCCCGCGACTCCCTGGCCGAGATCAACGTGAGCTGACCCATGCCCTTCGAAGAGAGCGGCTATCTCCGGCAGGTGCTCGAACCCGCCCGCCTGTCGGGTGGCGTGCCCCCGCCCGACCTGCGCGAGCGCTACCAGCTGAACGAGTCCATGAGCGCCGCCGAGGTCACCGCGACCGTACGGCAGGTGCGGCAGTGCTGGCGGCGCTCACGCGGGCAGCTGAAGTACCGCAAGCTGATCGACGCCCTGGAGGCCGAGCACGGCAGCAAGTTCAGCGCGATCTTCCAGGCGGCGGCGGAGGGCGATCTCGGCCCGTTGCGGGCGGAGATCAAGCAGTCGGCTGAGCGGGCCGGAAAGCGCCTGAGCGACCTGCGGCGGCGCCTGGACGACGCCGCGGGAAAGCTGCGCCTGCTGCCTCCTGACGTGGTGGCCGGGATCGCCAGGTCCGTCGGGCTCGGCGAGGAGCAGGCCAGGAGTCAGGCCGGGGAGCTGGGCATCGAGATCCGCGAGCCGGATCAGCTGCCGCAGGCCGCGCCGTACGCCGCCTACGCCAAGGTGCGCGAGGCGCTCGACACGATGAACCAGCCGAACCTGGCCGCGTACGTCTTCGGCGAAGGGGCCGCCGCCATCAAGGTGCTGGGCCCGATGCCGGAGGTCATGAGCAGGGTCGAGCGCCTGGAGCAGGAGGCGCACTCCCGGACGCGCGGGCCGTGGACGGTGAGCGCGGAAACCGTGCTGACCGCGCTGCGTCACGCCACCGGCGCGGCGGACCTGGTGCGCTTCGACGTGATCGCGCGGCTGCGCGAGCGCGTACGCGAGCATCCCTACGACGACACGCTCATGCGGTACGCCACCGGCGAGCTCAGGCTGGACGAGGGAGACGCCAAAGCGCTGATCTTCGCCATCCGCCAGGAGAGCGGTGTCCTGGGCGGGCCGGGGAGCAGGCTGCGCGAGCTGGTCGAGGCGGGCCAGATCCAGGCGGCCGCCGAGTTCGCCGAGGCGCTGCCTGCGGAGGCGCTGGCCGACGAGGCGGCCGAGCTGGCCACGGACGTGCGTGCCCGGCTGGCCAACGCGATCCGCCTCCGGGACGCCGCCCGTGCCGAGCACGATCCGGATCAGGCCTGGATCATGCTGGAGCAAGCTCTCGACCGGGTGCCCGACCTGGCCGGGGCGACGGCCATGCTCGCCGGGCTCGCCCCGCATCCTCCCGGCGACGTGCGGGCGGCCGTCAGCGAACGGGCCGTGGTGATCACCTGGCAGCCGTCCGCGTCCCGCGCGGGGGAGATCGTGTACGAGGTGCTGCGCGACGGCATGACCTGCGCCGAGACCGGACGGGCCAGCGCCCGTGACGAGAACCCGCCGGTGAACAAGCCGGTGACGTACGCGGTCGTGGCCAGGCGCGGGCAGGCCGCCTCCACTCCCGTGGCGGCGCGTCCGCTGGCCGTTCGCCCGGAGCCGGACGAGGTGCGCCTGTCCGGCTCCGACGGCGTCGTCACCGGCAGTTGGCGGTCCCCGGCCGAGGCCGTGCGCGTGGTCGTCACCCGCGACGGCAGGCCGGTTCAGGCCGAGGGCTCGGGCTTCCGCGAGCGCGGGCTGCGCGACGGCGCGACGTATGAGTACGTGATCGCCGCCGTCTACCAGGACGGGCCCAGGCAGGTCACCACGCCCGGCGTGCGCCGCTCGGTCGTCCCGGTGGCCCGCCCCGAGCCGGTCGCGAGCTTCACGCTCGAATCCGCGCCCGGCGCCCCGGGCGAGGTGCTGATCCGCTGCGCGGAGCCGGCGGCCGGGGTGGTGGAGTTCCTGTCGCTGGCGGCCGAGCCGCGCTGGCCGTACGAGACAGAGGTGAGCCTGGAGGAGATCCGGGCGGCGGGCAGGGTGCTGCCCGCCCGGCCCGTGCGTGGCGGGTACGTGGTGCGCCCCGGGGACGGCTCGCAGTTTCTGCTGGCCGTCACCGTCGCGGGTGACCGCGCCGTCGTCGGAGCCTGCCGCGAGCACGTCAACCTGGGCGCGCCCCAGCGGGTGAGCGCCGTCCGCCGCGGGACGGCGGTGCTCATCGGGCTGGAGTGGCCGGCGGACGTCCCGGAGATCGAGGTGCGCTGGAGTTCACGCCGGTTGCTGGTGAGCGCCGCGGCCTACCGCAGCCAGGGCGGCATCCGGCTGGACATACCCGAACAGGAGACGCCCGCCATCGAGCTCGTGCCGACGACCGTCGTGAAGGGGACGCGCGTGCACGGCTCCGCGGTGCCGGCGCCACTCGCCTCGGCTCCGCCGGTCCGCTACGACCTGCGCAGGCAGGGCTGGCCGTGGCGGCGGGAGCTCCAGGTCGAGGTGACCTCCGACGTCCCGGCGCTGCTGGACCGGCTCGTGCTGGTCATCAAGGCGGGGCGGATCCAGCCCGCCTCCGCCGCCGAGGGGCGGGTGATCGGGGAATGGGCGGCCGTCACCACCCCGGCACTGCTGACGGTGGCCTGCCCACGACAGCGCCGGCCGTACTGGCTGCGTTGTTTCGCCGAAGGGCCGGTCGAGCTCGTCGATCCGCCCGTCCGTGTTCTGAAGGCGGGATGAGTCCGTGATCACGTGCCCCTACTGCTTCACCAAGGTGGCCCCCGGCCGCATCGCCTTCCGTTGCCTGGGCGCCAGCGGGCGGGCCAAAGGGTGCGCGCCCCAGCCCGACACGGTGCTCGGCGCGTTCCGCGGCGGCACCGGCGCCCCCGCGCTGCCGCCGGTCTTCAGCGCCAAGCGCGCGGGCCGGCGCGCCACCTGCCCCACCTGTTCCCGCGAGTCGGCCTGGCGGGTCTGCCCGTCCTGCCACAACCGGCTGCCGGCGGAATACTGTGCGAACCCGGGCAAGATCGTCGCGTTGGTAGGCGCCAAGCACGCGGGCAAGAGCACCTACATCGCCGTGCTCGTCCACGAGCTGATGAACAGGGTGGGGGAGGAACTGCACTCCTCGATCGTGCCCTGCGACGACCGCACGATCGAGCGCTACAAACAGGACTTCGCCGGTCCCCTGTACGGTGAGCGGAAACTGCTGCTCAGCACCCAGTCCGCGTCGGCCAGCCCGCGTGACCCGCTGGTCTACCTGTTCACCCGCACGGTGGGGCGGATGCGGCGGCGTACGGTATCACTGACCTTGGTGTTGTTCGACACCGCGGGCGAGGACCTGCGCCAGCGCGAGATGAGCGAGTTGCACCTGCGCTATCTCAGCGCCGCCGACGCCGTCATCTTCCTGCTCGATCCCCTGGAGCTGCCGGGCGCCCACGCCGCGCTCACCGGCGCGGCCAGGGCGCGCTCGGGCACGCTCGCGAGCGACCTGATGAGCGACCAGATGGACGTGGTGGCTCGGGTGACGGAGCTGCTGCGCGGCAAGAGCGGAAAGCTGACGATCCCGGCGGCGGTCGCCCTCAGCAAGATCGACGAACTGCGGGAGTCCATGGAACACCAGTCGGCCCTCCACCGCGCCCGCGAGCCGATCGGCGCCCTCGACCTGGACGACAGGGACGCGGTCGACGAGCAGGTCCGATCGTTGCTGCACCAGTGGGAGGCCGGAATGATCGACCGCTACCTGGAGCAGCACTACACCACCTACGCGTTGTTCGGCCTGTCGGCACTCGGCTCCGTGCCGGAGGGCGAGGCCGTCGCCCGCAGCGGCATCCGGCCGTACCGGGTCGAGGACCCGTTGCTGTGGCTGTTGTACCGCTTCAAAATGCTCAACGGCGTCCGGAGGTAGCCCCATGGCCTGGCAACTCCACTACACCTCGGCAGAGAACGGGCCGTCAGGACGGGCCGGGTTCCAGATCGTCGCCCGCAGCCCGGGTTTCCCTCCCGAGCTCGACGCGCAGGTCACCCCGTACTTCACCTATCGCCCTCCGCCCACCACCCCGACCGCGCCCACCGGCGAGGAGATCGCGGCCATGCCCATCGCCATGTCCTACGGCCCGGCCGGCGACCACCTCACCCTGACCCGCTGCGCCTACCTCGGGCAGGACTACTCGGGCCGCTACGGCAACTTCCTCGGCCAGGCCGTCGTGGCCGACGAGGTCGAGCTGGTGGGGGTGCGGCCCGTCGAGTTCTGGCAGGCTCCCCTGTGGGACGGGCGGCCCGCGCCATCGGGCGCCGAGCTGCCCCACCTGGACGACCTGCTACCGGGCACGGCGCTGGACCCCGAGTCGCTGGGGGAGTGGCTGAGCGAGCACGGCGGGTTCGCCTACGAGTGGCTCGGCGTCCTTCTGGAGCTGGTACGGCGCAGCCTCGCCACCGGCCACGGCCGGATCGTCCTGGTACACCCCGACGCCGGCGAGATCGTCCGATGGATCGCGGTGATCTCCTACTCGCTGCCCTGGGAGACGGTGCTGCGCCTGTCGTTCGTCACCTACAGCGGCGATCCGGCCGCCAACGCCCAGCTCATCATCGGCACCACGCCGGACGTGTGGATCCCCGCGGACCTGGACGCCACCGTGCTCAAGCTGACCGGGCCGCCCGAGCCGATCGAGGCCGGCCGCTTCTCCACGACGATGCGCGAGTTGTGGCGCGCCGCCGACTTCGGCGGGATCGACGAGCTCGCGGACTTCGGCCCGGCCGATCCGGAAACGGCGGCGGCCGTGGTCGCGCTCTGCCTGGCGGGCGCCACCCTGTCGGCCGAGGAGCAGGCGGCGGTGGCCGCACTGGCCGCGAACGGCCTTCCCGAGTGGGTGTGGCCGTTGCTGGGTCAGCGGGCCGATCTGCTCGATCACCCGCTCGCCCGGACGGTCGCGTCCCACGGGCCCGCGGAGGCGGCGGCTCCGTGCGCGGCCCGCTGCGCCGTCCTGGCGTTGCGCGAGCCGGGGCTGCCGCCGCCGGGCCCGCTGACCGAGGCGTTCCGCCATCGGGTGAGCGAGGTGGCGCGGGCCGAGCTGAGGGCCTCGCGCGACCTCGCGCACGTGGTCGGTGTGCTGCGGGTGGCCAGGGAGTGCGCGTTGTCCCTGCCCGGCGCGGAGGTGGAGGTGGCGGTCGCCGGGCTGGCCCGGATGGGGGTACACGACGGGCAGGCGCTGCTGGAACGCGTGCCGATCGCCTGGTACGAAGCGGTCTTCGCCGGGCTGCTCGCGGGGCTGGAGGCAGCTCCTCGCCATACGCGTGAGGCGGCGCTGACGCCGGAGTTCTGCCGGGATCTGGCGGGCCGGGATCTGAGCGCGGCCCCATCGCTCGCTGCGGCCGTGCTGGCCTGGCAGGTGAGCGCGGGCGAGCTGGACCGGGCCGAGGCGAGCGTGCGGATCCTGTCCCTGCCCGGTGACGGGCAGTCGGCGGAGCGGGAGGCGTCGCTGGCCGCGATCTGGCGGGCCGAGCCCACCGCCGCCGAACTGCACGGGCTGCTGCAGACCCTGGGCAAGCGGCTGGAGGACTTCTACACGCTGGCCGAGCTGCCCGGACGCTTCTTCGTACACGCCGGGCTGAAGGACAAGGACGTCAGGGAGGTCGCCGCCCTGACCGCGCGGGCCGGGCTGCGCGGCAGCACCGCCGACGACGCCAGCGCGGTGCTGCTGGCCGTGGGGATGGCCGCGGAAAGGCCCCTCGCCCGCCTGCTCGACGACGTCGAACGGCTCGGCGAGCTGTCCGTTTACGCGCCGCTGCGGGAGCAGGTGTTGAAGCGGGCCGCCAAGGAGCTGGCGAGGTGCTCGACCGAGCTCCGGATCGAGGTGCTGCGGCGCGGCTCCGACCGGGCCAGGCACTGGCTGCTCGACATCTGGCTCAACCCCAAGGCCGGGCGCGAGGAACAGGCCGCCCTGCTGGAGATGGCCATCCGCCTGCACCGGCACAAGCTGGTGATCGGCGTCCTGGAGGAGTGGGCGCGAGCGCTGGTCAACAGCCGCTCCCTCGGGCCGCTGGAGAGCCGGTTCAAAGCCGATCGCGAACTGTGGGCGGGGGTGCAGCGCCTCGTCGAGCCGCGCCGCCGCAGGCTCCTCCCCTGGGTAGGTCCCTGATGTGGGGATTCCTCTTCCTGGCCGCCTTCTGGCTGGCGGCCGTCATGCTGGCCGTCTTCGTGGCGGTCATGATCTTCCCGGTCGTCCTGCTGGCCGGTACGGTGACCGCCGTCGGCATCCATCTGATGCACGTGCACGCCACCCTCTTCCCCGACCATGCCGGCGGTCCCTCGCCGGTGACGCTGCCCGACGGCAGGCCCGGTCGCGACCCCGCGTACCGGCACTATCTGGTCGGCCAGGTGTGGAAGGACTGGCGGGTGATCGTGCGCGGGACCACGCCACGGGTCGTCGCGCGGGCCGAGAAGGCGGTGAACGCCGCCACCCGCGTACTGGTCGGCGGGGAGCAGGCCTGGTTCCTGTTCCCGCTCTGGATCGGCGTCGTCGCCGGGATCGTGGCGGCCTTCGTGCCCGCCGGGGTGATCGCCCTGTTCGTCGTCGCGATGTACCTCGTGGCGATCGTGCTCGGCCTTCTGGGCTGGCTGGCCTGCGTGGCGGTCCTGCGCGCTCTGGAGCAGGTCTTCATGGTGGTCCGCCGCATCCTGCAGACCTGCCCCTATCCGGGCTGCTACGCGCGGTTCACCCTGCCGGTGTACGCCTGCTCCACCTGCGGGGCACGGCACGCGCGGCTGACGCCCGACACCAACGGCGCCGCCCGGCACGTGTGCCGGTGCGGGACCCGCCTGCCGACGACCATCCTGCTCGGCCGCTACCGCCTCCAGGCGTTCTGCCCGATGTGTGACCGGCAGCTGCCCACCAGGGTCGGCCGGGTCAGGATCGAGCCGCTGCCCTTCGCCGGAGGGCCGGACGCGGGCAAGACGACGTTCATGGCGCTGGCCGTGGACGCCATGCACAGCGCGGTGAACACCGCCGGAGGCAGCGTGCTGTTCGCCCAGAAGAGCGACGAGCAGGCCTTCAGAAACCTGCGGAGGGAGCTGGCTTCGGGCCGGGTCAGCAAGACCCTGCCCGATCTGCCCAAGGCGGTGATGCTGGACGTGGCCCTGCCCGGAAGGACGGGCGGCAAGCGCATTCTCTACCTGTTCGACCCCTCGGGCGAGCACTACACCGGCGCCAGCAAGATCGAGGAAATGCGCTACCTCTCGCACGGCGAGGCGCTCATTCTGATCATCGATCCGTTCGCGCTGCCGGAGGTCCAGGACCACCTTCTGGAGAGCGAACGTCAGGCGCTCACCGCCAAGGGCGTCATGTTGTCGAGAGAAGACCCGGCCGACACCTTCAACCGGCTGCGCAACGAACTGGCCGGCCGCGCCGACGGCGGCAAGCAGCGCCGGGTCGCGGTCGTCCTCACCAAGGCCGACCTGCTGAAGCAGACCACCTCCGGCCGCGGGGTCGAAGAGGTGCGGAAGTGGCTCACGCTCATGGGGCTCGGCAACCTGGTCCGTGAACTCGACCACCAGGGCGCCCAGGTCCGCTACCTGTCCTCGGGGCTGCCGCCGGAGCCGGGCCGGATCGCCGAGATGCTCGGCTGGCTGACCGGTCTGCGGCTCAGCGCCGACCTCGGTGACGCCTCCGCCCAGGAGCTGACCACGGGGGACGCCCGCCGTCCCTGGGACGTCAGACCGCGCCAGGAGGGCCGGCCGCCGCTCAGCTACCTCGTCTTCCGCCGCGCCCTCGCCGTCGCCACGATCGTCGCCTCGATGCTGATGGTGATCGTCTTCAGCCTCCAGCTCCTGGCGCAGTGGCTTCCGAGCAGCAGGCCGGTACGGCTGGGCAGCACGTCGGCCGGCGAGACGGGTACACCGACCCCGATCACCAAGGCGATGGCGGGACGGTGGAGCGGAACCGTCCACCAGGGTTCTGGGCGGTATCGGGTGCGGCTCACCCTCACCAGGGGCGCGCTGCCTGGAAGCCGGGCGGGCACCATCACCTACCTCAGACTCGGCTGCTCCGGCACCCTCACCCGCGAACCCGACCGGGGCGTGACCGGCCAGATCGTGGTGCGCGAGAACATCACCGACGACCCGAAGAACACCTGCGTCCGCATCGGATGGATCGTGCTGGAGCGCGACTCGGACGGACTCGACTACCGCTGGTACCGCACCGCCGACCTGACGACTTCGGAAGCCACCGCCACCCTGGCGAAGTAGACATCGCGCGTCGTGGCCGCGCAGACCGCCGTCTCCAACAGCGGCCTGCGACGGCTATTTAGCGGGCTAAAGTGGCTGAATGTCGACTACTTGCGTGCCCCAGGGACAGAAGCGGTCGCCGGACAGCGTGCCGTTTTCCACATCGGACGGTTTGCCGTCGCAAAGTTCCATCGATATGTCGACGAACTCCAGGTCACCGGGATCCAGGTGCCAGCTCCACCCGACATTGACGTCGGTCCCCGGCAGAATTTTTCCATTGATGTGCTGACGATTTCCTTGGCCGGACATGTTGCGGTACGCCGCATCGACGTCGTTGGCGTCGACGAGGCGCACGCGGAAGCTCTCCCCGCCCGTGTTGATGGTCGCCACGTACTGCGCGGCCGCGGTTCCGGCCTGAACCGGGCTGCCGGCGGCGATGAGCCCGACGGCGCTGACCGCGACTGCGGCGGCCATGCGAACAGCGTTGAACATGGATTCTCCAATCTTCTGGCTCGGCAGTGAGTAAAGGGATATCGCCCGTCCATCTAACGATGAGATTTACTGGTTGTGAATGCTCGCGAGCATGACAAAGATCACAACACTCAGCGGGTTTGTAAAAACACGGAATGTGCCTGACCTGTTTCAGGGGGCGCGTTTCCGGAATTCTCCGGCTTGTTGCTGCGCGTGCGGCAGGTCAGGGGCGGGTGATGGCCACGGCGTCGTAGGGCGTGGCCGGCGTCGGCTTTGTCGTGAAGCGGGCGTTGGGGAGGTACAGCCGGGACCTGAACGCGGCCACGGTCGTCGGGATGTCGAATCGGGGACTGCCCACCCGGCGCACGACGCGGCCGTCGGTGCCCGCCGCGTTCACGCGCAGTGTGGTCAGGCGGCTGCGCTTGTTCGTGACCCCGTTCTCCACCGCGTACAGGGTCCGGCCGCGCAGCAGCAGGCCGTCCCCGTCGGGCAGGGACTGGCCGTGCAGGTTCACCCGGCGGGTCTTGCCGGACGGGTGGACGCGGAACAGCCCGCCGGTGTTCGACTGGACCACGAGCAGGCCCCGGCCGTCCGGTGTCTCGGTGATGCCGTTGGCGTTGAAGCCCTTGCCGTACTTCAGATCTCCGGTGAGCCGGATCCGTTCCGCGTCCGCGGGCAGTTGTTCGCCGCGCAGCGGCAGCTTGTAGAGCACCGGGTTGGTGGAGTCGGTGAACCACGCGGCGTCCCGGGTGAGGACGACGTCGTTGACGAACGCCGGGCCCGTGGCCAGCCGGTAGGAGGCCAGCACCCGGCCGGTCCGGGTGTCGATGACGCGGGCGTCGCCGGCCGTGCCGCCGGCGACGAACAACCGTCCGTGCTCGTCGGTCTTCATCCCGAGGGCCGGCCTGCCGGAACCTCGGCTAATGATCTTGCCGTGTCCGGTGCGCAGGTCTGCGCGGTAAATGGAGCCGTCGGCCATGGAGCCGATGAACGCGTACGGTCCGGGACCGATGGCGATGCCTTCGGGCCGGAAGCCGTCGGGCAGGGACAGGGAGGTTGGATATTTCGTCGTCGCTCCGGCGGGGCCGCCGACGGTGATGACCAGTGGGAGTGTGGCGAGAAGCGCACCCAGGACCCTGATCGATCGCATCATGTGCTGCCTTCCTGGTTTCGCGCACGCTCTCTCGAGCGCTGTTGTACGGGTGATGAGTCGCGGCGATGCCGTGGCTCGCCCGACCCACGTTAAAGATCCGATAGGTACCGTTCGGTACCTTACGCACCATGAGTACCTTTGACCGGCCGGGTGACGTCTTCCTGGCGGACTGCCCGGCCCGGCTCGCCGTCGAGATCCTCAGCGACAAATGGTCGGTCGTGATCGTCTACGCCCTCGGCAACGGCCCGCGCCGCCATGGCGAGCTCAAGGCCCTCATCGGCGGCGTCAGCACCAAAATGCTCACCCAGACCTTGCGCAGGCTTCAGCACCACGGGCTGGTGCGCCGCGAGGCGTTCGCCGAGGCGCCGCCGCGGGTCGAGTACACGCTCACCGACCTGGGGAAATCGGCACTGGAACCGGTCGACGCACTGTGCCGCTGGGCCGAACAGAACGGCGACGCCGTACTGGATGCCCAGGAAAGCGAGGTGCCCGGTTCCCCCTGCATGTCGATCTCCGCGCGCTGCCGGCGCGGGTGGCGGGACCGCCCGGGTTAGAATACGATCGTACCGATACGAGTGTATTCAACAGCGGAGCTACACCAGTGCCCAAGAAGGTCGATCACGGGGAACGGCGCCGCCACATCGCGGCGGCCCTCCTGCGGGTCATCGAGAGGGAGGGCATGGAGGCGGTCAGCGTGCGGACCGTGGCGGCCGAGGCCCGATGCTCCGTGGGCGCCATCCAGCGCCACTTCACCAGCAAGGACGAGATGCTGCGATTCGCGCTCGCCGAGGTGATCGAGGCCTCCGGTGAACGGCTGCGCCACCTCCCCCTGACCACGGACGGCCGGCGCTTCCCCGAGATGCTGCGCACGGTGATCCTCGCGGTCCTTCCGCTGGACGCGGCCCGTCGTGGTGAGGCCCTGGTCTGGGCCGCCTTCTACGCGCAGGCGGCGGCCCGCCCCGACTTCGCCGCGGCCATCGCGGAAGTGACCAGGGAGTCGCGGGGCCTCCTGCTCGTGGCGTTGCGGCTGGCCGAGGAGTGCGGACGGCTGCGTCCAGGCCAGGACCACGAGGCGCTGGCCCAGTTGATCATGGCGGTCATGGACGGGCTGATGTGGGCGATTCTCGTGGACCCGGACGGCGTACGCGGCAGGCACCTGGACGCGGTGGACGCCACGGTCGCTCTGCTGTGCACGGAAGACGAGGAAGGGAACCGATGAGAGTCCTGATCTGTGGCGCGGGCATCGCCGGGCTGGCCCTGGCCGGGCTGCTGGAGCGCGACGGGCACGAGGTGGTCGTCGTCGAGCGTGCTCCGGCGCCCCACGGAGCCGGGTACATGCTCGACTGCCAGGGGCCCGGGTTCGACGCCGCCGAGAGCATGGGGCTGCTGCCCGAACTGCGCGCGCGGGCCTTCACCCTGTCGGAGCTCGTCCATCACGACGACGAGGGGACCGTGACCGGTCGGTACATCGACGACCGGCCCGGCGCCGACCGGATTCTGTCGATGATGCGGGGTGAGCTGGAAGACGTTCTGTACCGGTCGATGCAGACCCGGGTCCGCTTCGGCCGTACCGTGCACTCCTACCACGACGTTGGCGACGGTCTCGCCGTGACACTGAGCGACGGCGGCGTGGAGCGCGCCGACCTGCTCGTCGGCGCGGACGGCATCCACTCGCGGATCAGGACGCTGACCTTCGGCGCGGCCGGGCACACCCTGCTCGACCTGGGCTTCCACACCGCCGCCTACGTCTTCGACGACCCCGAGACCGCCCGCGCCCTGGGCAACGACCTGCACATGCTGGAGGCGCCCGGTCAGCAGGTCGGCGCCTATCCCGCGCACGACGGGCGGGTCGCGACCCTGTTCACGCACCGCACCGCGCCGGGCGCGCCCCTGCCCGCCGACCCGCGTGCCGAACTGCGCAAGGTGTACGGCGGGCGCGGCTGGCTCGTGCCACGGCTCCTGGACAACTGCCCCGCGCGGCCGTACTACGACCGCGTGGCCCAGATCGACCTGCCGGCCTGGAGCCGGGGCAGGGTGACGCTGGTGGGCGACGCCTGCCAGGCGATGTCCCTGCTCACCGGGCAGGGCGCGGGAATGGCGCTGGCCGCCGCCCACGCCCTGGCCGGCGAGCTACGGGCGGGCGGCGACCTGGAGGCGGCGCTGGCCCGGTACGAGCGGACGGTCAAGCCGGTGGCCGTGCGCGTACAGGCAGAAGGGCGCGCGACGGCCGAGGAGTTCGTCCCAGCCGCATAAGGCCCCAAACCAAGATCACCGTGATGTTTGTTGCCGCCGTCGACCATACGCGGCAACCCGCGCCCGCTGTCGGCAATTCAGGGCCACGGTGGTCAGGGGCCCGTCCCGAGGAGCAGGAAGCCCTCGAAGGCGACCGGTAGGCGGTTGCCGCGCCTATTGAGGGCTCGCTTACATCCCTACACCGGCTGGCTCAACCTCCTGTGAGCTCGGCACTACCAGCACCTTCATCCCACTCGCCGTTCTCACCAACGGTCTGGTCAGATCAGCCGAAGACCCCAACATCAAGGAGAAACCCTGAACCGATCCGTCACAGCGCCTCCGGCTCAGGGCGCGCGCGTTCGACCCGGTAGTCATCCACGAACGTGAAGAACAGCTCCAGCGGATTCACGTTCTCCGCTTCGGCCTCACGCCCGATCTCGGCCGCCCAGCCAAGGGAACTCTGTCGTCCAAGCTTCGTCCACAGCCACTCGGCGAAGGGACCATCCGGCCAGAAGTCGACCTGCTCGGTGATGCCGTGAATCTTGACGGCGACCTTATACCCGATCAAGACGGAGCTCAGGTCCTCGAGCGAGCGCGCCCACATCCCCGGACGGAGCCGCACCTCCTCAAGGAAGTCGAAGACATCGCTCAGCTCGCCAAGCTGCCTCGGCCTGCGCTTCGCCGCCCCATCGTCTGACATGGGCCGAGCCTATCGGCGATCACGCCAGCCACCAGGCATCAGCCGACGGAACCGAAAACCACGCCCGAGCACGTCGCCATCACCATCGTTACCGAACATTCTCAATAACCTGCCACTTGCAGCCGTTGCCGGTGACGTAGCTGATGTCACGGCGGGGCTTCTCCGCCCTGCCGCCCGCAGGGGCCTGCGAGGCCGGTGTGGGCAGCAGGGGCTCGATCAACGCCCATCCCGCGGCGGTGGTGTCGGAGGGATAGGTCCGGCGGCGCATCGCTCACCTGCCGTTTCGCGATCACCGGACCGCTTGCCGCGGACATTGGCCGCCAGGTTGCGCAATCCCTTGGTTTCGGCACGACGTCGCCGTCCTTGCCGACCGCGTGCCCGAGTTGGGCACTTCGGTGGGCGGCCATCTTGGCGGCTCTGTTACTGCATGACGCCACGGGCGCGGGCCGTACAGGCGCAGTGAACTCATCCGGCGTGCCCGCCGCCAGGTCAGCGCGGGCAAGCCGCCTGCCGATGCTGTTCGGGGGAGGGCTCTCGTGGTGGTGAAAGGCGGCTCCCCGTTCAAGGCCCCGGACGTGGAACGGCTTGGCCCTTGCTCATGCGCAGGATCAAGGTGACGGCGTCCTCCGACTGGGCCGCCGGCGTCAGAACCTGCTGTAAGAGCAGGCCACGAATCGCGGCGACGGCGACGGTGGCCACGGTCTGCGCTTCCTCGGTGCCGTGGCCTTCGCGTTCCGCGAGCGCGGCCAGCATTTTGGTCAGGTCGTCGAGCGAGTCGATGAACTCACGAAAGTCCTCCGGCCTGTACGCGGCCAGTCCCACCACGTGAAAGAAGCCGCGTACCCGCGACAACTGCTCCGGCCGGGTGTACGCCCGCCAGATCGCCACGACGAGATCGTCGAAGGTGCCCCGCTGGGCGAGGTCGAAAAGCGCCGCGTTGTCGCGGGCTCGCTGTGCCTTGAGCATGGCGGCCAAGACGCCCGGGAGTGACCCGAAGTGGTATCGGAGCAGGGCGTGGCTGGTCTCGGTCCGTGCGGCGATCTCGCGGAGCGACACCTCCGGTGAGGGAAGGTCCTCGCCGAAGGCGTCGAGAAGCCGAGCCAGGAGACGCTCGCGTGCGTCGCCTTTGCGTTCCGTGCTTGACAGGATCACTCCCACAGTTTATCCATTGGAAAAGAAGGGCCGTGTTGCTTCACACATGGTCGCAGTCGGCTCGCAACGGCGGAGGGAACGACTCGTGGGACGTTTTCAGGTGGTTGGCGCGACGGTCGTCGACGGGTCGGGTCGCGACCCCGCCGACGTCGACGTCACCGTCGAAGACGGGCGGATCACCCAGCTCGGTGCCTCCGGCGCTGACGGCGAGCGCCTCGATGCCGGGGGACTGACGATGACGCCCGGTCTGATCGACGCTCACGTTCACCTGGGCTTGTCGAGCCCGATCCAGCCGCAGTTCTCGTTTCAGATCAGTGCCGCCGAGATCGCGGCGGACATCTTCGCCACGGCCGGCGCGACGCTCGATGCCGGCTTCACGACCGTCCGGGACACCGGCGGGATCGACGGCGGCGTCGTCACCACGATCGCGAAGGGCAAGGTCAGGGGGCCGCGCGTCCTGTCGTGCGGACCGGTGCAGTGCCAGATCGGTGGGCACGGCTACTACGGAGCCGACTGGGAACCCACCGAGCTGTGGAGCAGCCATCACACTCCGGGCCTGTGCGCCCTGTCCATGATGTCGGGCAACGCGGACGAGCTGCGAGGCAACGTGCGCGAGGCCTTCCGTCGCGGAGCCTCCTTCCTGAAGCTCTGCGTGACCGGCGGAGTGGTCGGTGCGCTCGACCGGCTGACCGACACCCAGTTCACCGTGGAGGAGATCGCCGTCGCCGTTCAAGAAGCCGCCGCGCGGGGCACCTATGTGACGGTTCACGCCCACAACAACGACGGCATTCGGAACGCGGTCGAGGCCGGGGCGCGCTGTGTCGAGCACGGCACCGACCTCGATGAGTCCACGGCCACCCTGATGGCCACCCGCGGCGTCGCCCTCGTGCCCACGTTCGCTGTCGTCGAGCAACTGCTGCGTGACCCCGCTGGAGCCGGCCTCGGCGAGTCGGCCCGCGATCGGGTGACGGGTGTTCGCGAGCGGATGACGGAGGCGCTCGCCGTAGCCAGGAAGGCCGGAGTGCGGATCGGGCTGGGTTCCGATCTCATCGGTCCGGCCCAGGAGCGTCGAGGCGAGGAGCTCAGGTTGCGCGCGGAGCTCGAGACGCCGATGGACGCTCTCGTGGCGGCCACGAAGACCAACGCCGAGATCCTTGGCCTGGCCGGCCAGGTCGGGGTCATCGCACCCGGTATGCAGGCAGACCTTGTGCTCTGGAACGGTGACCCGCTCGAAGATCCGAAACTCTTCGCCGACCCCGCCAACGCCATCGTCGTCGTCCAGGCCGGCCGCGTCGTGAAGGACCTGCGATGAGCGCCATGTGGCAGGGCTGCCTCGCCGACACCGACTACTTCGAGACACGTTCCAGCGGCGGTCACGACTACGGCATCTGGGTCACCACGCCACCGCGATACGATCCCGCCACGACGCAAGCGCCTGTCGTGTACGTGCTCGACGGCAACTGGGCCGTGGGCATGACGGCTCCGCTGATCGTCACCCAGTTGGACCCCATGCAACAGATCAAGCCCTACATCCAGGTCAGCGTCGGTTACGCGGGCGAGGAAGCGCAGCACTGGGCCCGGCTGCGCAACAGAGACCTCGTGCCACCCGGCGAGCCCATCGCCCAGGAGTTCATCGACGCCGTGGAGATGGGCGTTCGGACGGGCGGGAGGACACGCGAGGAGGCCGACGCCTACCTCGCCGAACTACGCGACACCCGCGCCGACAAGTTCCTGAGCTTCCTGACCGCGGACCTGCACCCCCGGATCGAACGCGACTACGGCACAGCCACGAGCGGTCACGGCCTTTACGGCTACTCCTACGCCGGACTCTTCAGCCTCTACACCTGGCTCAGCGGCAGCACGCTCTTCGAGAGCATCGGAGCGGGCAGCCCCGGCGTCGCCAGCGCGGAAAGCCAGGTCTTCACCCAGCTCAAGGAGATGGGTGACAGCCGCCATGCCGCCAAGCTTCACGTGACCTTCAACGACCGGGAGCTTCTCGGAGACCTGGCCGTCTACCAAAGCATCACGAAGAACACGGCCACGCTCCTGCACCGCCTCACCTCCCGCGGCGGAGCCGTCACCAGCGCGATCCTGCACGAAACGCACGTGACCGGCCTGCAGGCCTCATTCCTCAGCTACCTCAGAAGCTGCCGTGCCCTGTGAGTGCGGGCAAGAGTACCCCGGGAAAGGGCCGGCAATCAGGGCGCTAAGGGTCATTCAGGCTTTGATCGTGTCGGTGCGATGCAGGCGCCAGGCGGCGAGCGTTGGCGATCGCCAGCATGACCACCGACAGGGCGAACACCATCAGGCTGGTGGCGGCGCCCGTCCTTCTAGCGGGTTCGGGTGCTGTAGGAGTGGGCGCCGGTCCCGGCCAGGGCGCCGCCATCGACGATGAGGTACTCCGGCCGGATGGGCGTACCGTCCAGCCAGCATTCGAGGATCTCGCGGGTCCCTGCCGCATAGCGGGCCTGGGCCGACAGCGACGAGCCGGAGATGTGCGGGGTCATGCCGTGATGCGGCATGCTCCGCCACGGGTGGTCGGCCGCGGCGGGTTGCGGGAACCACACATCGCCCGCGTACCCGGCCAGTTGCCCGTTGTTCAGCGCGCGGACGATCGCGTCGCGGTCGGCGATGCGCGCCCGCGCGGTGTTGATCAGGTACGCGCCGCGCTTCATCGTGGCGATGAGCGTGTCGCCGAACAGCCCCTCGGTCTCCGGGTGCAAGGGAGCGTTGACCGTCACCACGTCGCAGTGCGGCACCATGGAGGCGGTGTCGCGATGGTAGGTGAGCCCGAGCTCCTGCTCGACCTCGGCGGGCAGCCGGTGCCGGTCGGTGTAGTGCAGTCGCACGTCGAACGGCTGGAGCCGGCGCAGCACCGCCAGCCCAATCCGGCCCGCGGCCACGGTGCCGACGGCCATGCCCTCCAGGTCGTAGGAGCGGGTCACGACGTCGGCGATGTTCCAGCCGCCGTCCAGGACCGTCCGGTGGGCGGGCAGGTAGCTGCGTACCAGAGAAAGGATCATCATGACGACGTGCTCGGCGACGCTGATGCTGTTGCAGTAGGTGACCTCGGCGACGGTGACGCCGTGGGTGATGGCCGCGTCGAGGTCGACGTGGTCGGAGCCGATCCCGGCGGTGATGGCCAGTTTCAGTTCGGGGGCGCGGGCGAGGCGCTCGGCGCTCAGGTAGGCGGGCCAGAACGGCTGGGAGATCACCACGTCGGCGTCGGCCAGTTCCCGCTCGAAGGCCGCGCTGTCCTTGTCGGAGGTGACCACCAGGATGTGGCCGCGTTCTTCCAGGAAGCGACGCAGGCCAAGCTCGCCGGACACGCTGCCGAGCAGGTGGCCGGGGGTGAAATCGACGCCCTTGGGGCTGGGCAGCGTCTGCCCGTCCGGGTAGCCGGTCAGCTCGGGCAGCCCGTCGCGGGCGTAGGACGTGGGGTAGCCGCCGATCGGGTCGTCGTACAGCACGCACAACACCTTGGCCATGGCTCTGCTCCTCCTCGGTGGGGATGACCTCACTGTCCAACGGGCAAATCCGCAGGTCAAAGCGTTTGTGGCTATCGGGTGATAGGTGGCGTCTATGCCAGGTACCCGACGGTGAGCCGGTCGAGGACCTCGCGCAGGTCCACCTCACGGGCCACCTCCAGCAGCGCCCGCGCGATCACCGGCTCCGGCCCCGCGCCCGCCGTCACCAGCCCCACCCTCGGCTGCCTGGCCACCTGCTCCAGGCGCACCACCCGCATGCCCTCCGGGACGCCGAACATGTGCAGCCACGCGTGCGCGATCACACTCGACCAGCGGTGCGTGGCCACGTGCGCGAACAGCGCCGAGACGGTGTCGGTCTCGATCGCCGCTACGGCCACCGCCCCGGCGCGGGCGAAGTGGGCGTCCAGGATGCGGCGGTTGCGCATCTCGGGGGCCAGCAGACAGAGCGGCAGCGCGGCCACCTCCGCCCACCGGACCGTGCCGCGCCCGGCCAGCTCGCCGTCGGCGGGGGTGAGCAGCAGGTAGCGCTCCTCGTACAGCGCGACGGCGCGCATCTCGCCGAGGTCCTCATCGTCGTCGAGGTAGGTCATCGCCATGTCGATCTCGAAGTCGGCCAGCCGGCGGGCGATCTGCCGCGACGACAGCGATGTCAGCCGGACCCGCACGTGCGGATAGCGTTCGCAGAACGGCGTCGTCAGCAGCGAGGCCGCGGTGAGCGCGGTCGGGATGGCGCCCAGCCGCAGCGTACCCGCCAGGCCCTCGCGCATCCGCGACAGGTCCTGGCGCAGCGCGTCGGTGTCGGCCAGGATGCGGTGCGCCCACAACAGCACCCGCTCGCCCTCCGGCGTCAGCCCGGCGAAACGCCGGCCGCGCCGCACCAGCGGCACATCCAGCTCACGCTCCAGCTTGCCGATGGCCGCCGACAGCGACGGCTGCGAGACATGGCAGGCTGCGGCCGCCCGCCCGAAATGCCGCTCGCGGGCCAAGGCGACGAGGTACTCCAACTGGCGTAACAACACGGCCAAGGATCACCCGCCGTCCATGTCATCTCTCCCGCGGCTAGCCTTTTTGAGACTACTCAGTGCTCGGCGACCTCCCGCGCCCGCGCGTCCTACCGTGCACTCGACCGGCTCGCCGCCCTGACACCGATCGAGCCGCCGGCCGCTGAACCCGGCCGGGGTG
Source organism: Nonomuraea sp. NPDC059023 (assembly GCF_042740095.1). Classification (NCBI taxonomy): domain Bacteria; kingdom Bacillati; phylum Actinomycetota; class Actinomycetes; order Streptosporangiales; family Streptosporangiaceae; genus Nonomuraea; species Nonomuraea sp. NPDC059023. The sequence continues at coordinate 43,994 of NZ_JBHYIO010000047.1, forward strand.
GCCCGCCCCACACCCGCTACGCCGTCACCACCGCAGGTCAAGATTGGTGGACGAGTTACAGGCTCCGGGCTCCCGTCGCGAAGGTCTGCCGACCGAAGGGAGGCCGCCCCGCTGGGCGTTCTCCGCACTCGTCAGGACATGAGTGGGTGCGGGAGCTATTTGACTGGTATTTGTCGATCACGTGATTGGCCGAACAGATGCCGGATCTTAGGGTCACTGGTATGACGTCAGGCAAAGGGGATGAGCGGGAGCGCATCCTCCAGGCAGCGTTCCGGCTGTTCGCCGCGCTCGGCTACGACGCGACGGAGGTCGTGCAGATCGCCGAGGCGGCAGGGCTGAGCACGAGGGCCGTGACCTCCCAGTTCGGCGCCAAGCGCGACCTCTACCTGGCGGTCATGGAACGCGCTCACGCCCTTCACTCGGCCGTCGTGGAGGCGAGGGTCAAGGACGTGCAGACCGCTCCGGTCGCGGAGAAGGCGGCGGCGATCCACCGGCTCATCGACGCCTACATCGACTTCTCCGCCGACAATCCCGAGGTGCCCGCACTGTGGATGCACCGGTGGTTGTCCGACGCCCGAGACGTCAGCAACCTCGAGGCGGAGTACGTGCAGCCGCTCGCCGAGTTCGCCATAGAGAACATCATCCCCGTGACCGAGGCCCCGGATGCCGACGTGCACTTCACGATCAACACCTTGGTGTGGTGCGTGCACGGGTTCGTGCTCAGCGGCGTGTTCGACGCGTCGGGACGGCGGCGCGGCCCCGACGACCTACGCGCCATGCGGCGCTTCCGCGCCCACATGCACCAGATGATCCACCGGACGCTTGGACTGCCGGGTTCACCGCCTCCGGCCATGTGACGGCTTTCTCCGGACCCCTCACTCCGGCGAAGGACTCGATGAGCGGGCCCTGCTCGCTGCCCACGTGGTACGGATGGATCTCGTCGAAGCCGAACGAGCCAAGGGGCCGCACCCGCCCGTCTTCTTGCAGGCACGCGCCACTTTCGCCCCTGCGGCCCGCCCACGGTGATCAGCCCGTCGGCGCACCAGCGCGCGGTCTCCTCGCTCACGGCCGAGCCGACGAGCGCGGGCGGTTCGATGGGCAGCGTCCACAGCCCGGCCCTGTCCACCGGGACCAGGCACTCGCGCTCGGTGCCCTTCTGGAGAGATGCTGGGTATATGACCGCATCGTCACGTTTGTGGCAGGAGGCGTCATGAATACCAAGGAGTGGACCGTCAAGATCCTCATTACCGAGGACGACGAGGACAAGCGCACCTCGGCTACCGCCGTGCTCTACGCGATCGACAACAGGCGGCACGAGAGCGTCGGCTACGCCCGCCGTAACCCCGACGACCGTCCGATCCCCGAGATCGGCGACGAACTGGCCGCCGGGCGCGCGCTGATGGACCTGGCCGACAAACTCCTCGGTGACGGAGCCGAGGACATCGCCGAGATGGCCGGCCCCGCCCGAGCCATCTGAGATCCGCGTGCCGAGCAGTCCCGACGCGGGCCGTCCCTGGCTGCCCGCCCCGATCAGCATGCCCGCCGCGCCGTTCGCGCCGAGCACCCCGAGCGGGCGCGGGCGGCGCGCGAGCCGGTGAGCGGACTGCCGGTACGCGGGATCAACTACGACGTCGGCACCGCCTACGTGCCCGGCACCCTGTCGCGGCCGGAATGGGACGCCGTCCACGCGGGCGAGGACCTGCGCGCCATCGCCGCGAAGCTGCACTGCACGGCCGTCTGCGTGTTCGGCACCGACATCAGCCGTCTGAGCGAGGCCGCCGAACTCGCCCTGGAACGCGGCCTCGAGAATCGCCCGCACCGACCCTTATGCCTGGGAGCCCAAGGCCACCTTCCACCGGCTGGCCGGGATCTACCGGCGCCCAGGCTGAGCGGCGAGGCTCCGAGTCGCCATCTGGGGCGGAAGATCACCTGAAAGGGGAGCTGCTGCGGGCGACCTCCAGGAAGCGGGCGACCAGGGGGTTCTGGTCGTCCCGGCGCGAGCTCGCTGCGACGGTGGTGCGCATGTTGTTGGGTTCGATCCGGCGGTAGGCGACACCCTTGAGGCGGATCCGGCGGATGCTCGCGGGGGCGAGCGACACGCCGAGTCCCGCCTCGACGAGCGCGCAGACCGTCTGCCATTCGACCGCCTGCTGGCCGAGGCGGGGCTCGAATCCCGCGTTGCGGCACAGGCCGAGGATCTGGTCGTGGACCGTCGGCCCCGCACCGCGGGGCAGCAGTACGAACGGCTCGTCCGCGAGTGCCTCGATGGGCAGGACGCGCTGGGCCGCGAGGGGGTGGGCGGCCGGCAGGATCGCGATGAACTCCTCGGACAGGATCGTCTCCGTCGCCAGCCCCGGCTCGTCCGGCGGTTCACGCAGGAGCCCGATGTCGATCACGTGCTCGTGCAGGGCGATCACCTGCGGGGCCGTGGTCATCTCGCGGATCTCCATGTCCACCTGGGGATACCGGTCGTGGTAAGCGCGCAACAGGCCCGGCAGGACGGTCAGCGCGAGCGATGCGGAGAAGCCGATCCGGATGCGACCGGCCTCACCACTGCCGGTACGGCGGGCCGCGTCCAGGCCGGCGGCGATCTCATCGAGCGCGCGCCGGGCGGCGGGCAGAAGTTCCTGTCCCGCCGCGGTGAGGGCGACCCGGCCGGGTCCTCGGGTGAACAGCGGGTGTCCGACCTTCGTTTCCAGGCGGCGGATCTGCTGGCTGAGCGGCGGTTGCGCGATGCCCAGCCGCTCCGCTGCGCGTCCGAAGTGGAGTTCCTCGGCGAGCACCGCGAAGGCGTGAAGCTGCTGGAGTCCGAGTTCAGGGCGGTCCATATCTGCAGAGATATCACAGGGTTCCTGCAGAGGTATTGGACATATCACCGCTGGGTGTCTACCTTCGCCGCATGAGTGAGCGACGCGTGATCTTGAGTGGTTCCACGTTCGAGGAGGAGATCGGCTACGCGCGGGCGGTGATCGACGGCGACTGGGTGCACGTGTCCGGGACGACCGGGTTCGACTACGCGACCATGACCATCTCCGACGACGTGGTCGAGCAGGCCGAGCAGTGCCTGCGCAACGTCGAATCGGCACTGACCGAGGCGGGCTGCTCGTTCGCCGACGTCGTCCGGGTCAGATACCTGCTCCCCGACCGTGCGGACTTCCAGCCGTGCTGGCCCACCCTGCGCCGCTGCTTCGGCGAGATCCGCCCGGCCGCGACCATGCTCGTGTGCGGCCTCGCCGATCCCCGCATGAAGTTCGAGATCGAGGTGTACGCACGACGTTCACGAGCGCCAGAGCCGGAGTCCGCTGCCGCGGGCTGACCTTCACGCGGCAATCACGCAACACCGGGCACCGCACGGCCGCTCGGCGGAGCGGTGCCCAGGTGGGTGAGCGGGTTTGTGCCATAAACGATGGACAATCATCACCGAGAAATCTTGGCATGGCCGTAGGGTTAATGAAGTGGCATTGGAGTTACCGTCTAGCACGTTCTCTGGCCTGCCCTAAATCCTGCGGCAAAGCCGATGTCGTAGGCCTCTTGGTTGGACCTTCCGTAGTAAGGGTTGCCGCACTTCGCTCCGGCTTCGAATCCTTCTGCGTAGCCGTTCGAGCAGATCTTCCTTTGCTTTTTCCCGAAGCTTCTGCAGACGGGCGGCGCGGCCTCCGAGGCCGCCGTGACCTGGCTTTCACCAGTGGACTTCTGAACGATCGAGGCCTGCGATGTTCCGACCGTCCCCAACAGGAGGGCGGCGATCAGCGGGCTGGCGAATAGCGCACGTTTTCCGTACATCCTCATCTCCTTCCTCATGAAGGCACTTTTGGATGGCCCGGTAAGGCCGATCCTCATGAAGATGAACCACTGCGTTCTACCATCGTACTCGTTTGATTTGCCGGCAGGTCCAGACCGTTGACTTCAATATGAGCGCGGCTTTGCCTGGCGTACACCGTCAGGGGGCGCTGCGGTAACGCGACCGCCGGCCCCGGCGGCAAGGCGAACACCGGGATCGTGGCGGCGGCCGGCGTACTGCCGGATGACGTCCGGGTGGAAGGCACCGGCCACGCGGACGCCTCCGGTGGCGGGAAGGCCGACAGCGGGGTACGGCTCGACTGACTCGTGCCCGGCCTGAGGTCACGTGGTTGACGCTCCGCCCAGGAAGGTGACCGGATGAGGGCCGATCTCCCGCCCATGAAGGCGTCGTGTCCGGCAGCGACCATGACTTCCCGGCGAGGTGCCTGGCCGGCGCCTGGGGAGAGCTGGGCGACTTCGACCGCGCACAGGCCGTCGCCGCGTCGATCGCCGACCCGCGGGAGCGCGCGCTGGCGCTGGCGTCCCTGGCCCGGCTCGCCCCCGCCCCGCTGTCGGCCCGCCTCCTCTGCCTGGCGCTGGCCCAGGACGCCGACCACACCAAGATCCTCCACATCCTCGCCGACCTGGCCCCTGACGCCCCGCGCACCGCCCGCTCCTGGACTCCGCCACTGCTGCTTCCCTGAGCTGTGTGGCCGGCAAGCGCGTCAAGCTGGCGCCCAGCCGAGGGATCCGCGGCCGGAGCTCGCTAGGTGTCGCGGCGCAGCGTGAACCAGAAGGTCGGCACCGAGTTGGTGCCCGGTGTGACGTCGAGGAGTTCCCAGCCGCGGAACCTGGTGCGGAGTTCGTCGGCCGTGACGCCCGCCGCCCACGACGTGACCTCGGGGACCGGGTTGCCGAGCGGCTCGGGGCCGTACCCGAACATCAGCAGCCGTGCGCCGGGAGCGGCGCGGTGTGTGAGCCCGGCGGCGTAGGCGTCGCGGCGGTGCGGTGGGATGCCGCAGTAGCAGCTCAGGTCGAAGAACAGGTCGAAGGGGCCGGGCACGTTCAGCTCGTCGAGGCGGGTGGCGTCGCCGTGCAGCAGCCGTACCGCTACGCCGGCCGTCGCGGCCTTCGTTCTGGCCTGGTCGACGGCGCGGTCGATCAGGTCGACGGCCGCCACGTCCCAGCCGTGCCGTGCGAGGTAGACGGCGTTGGTTCCCGTGCCGCAGCCGAGTTCGAGGGCGCGGCCGGGTGGCAGTGCGCCGTGCCCCTCTACCAGGGCGACCAGCTCGGGCGGGGTCACGCCGGTGTCCCACGGCGGCTTGCCGGCGCGGTAGTAGCCCTCCAGCGCGCGGTGGACGGACTTCTCCTCCTGCCGTGCGGAGGCCAGGTCCGGTTCGTTCATCGTCTCCTCCAAGAGATTAGAGTTGAACTCTAGTGGTGCACTCTAGAGATATACTCCCAATATGGAAAAGGTCAAGCGGCCGGACAAGCGGGCCGAGCGCTCGCGGCGTACCCGTGAAAAGGTCATCGAGGCGGCTCGGGAGCTGTTCATCGCGCAGGGTTACGGGGCGACGAGCCTGCAGGAGGTCGCGGACCGGGCGGGCGTGGCCGTCCAGACCATCTACTTCGTCTTCCACAACAAGCGCACGCTGTTCAAGGACGTCGTCGACACGTCCATCGCCGGTGACGCCGAGCCGGTCGCCACCATGGATCGAGAGTGGTTTCGCGCCGCGTGCGCCGAGCCCACCGCGGCGGGGCAACTGCGGGCGCACGTCCGCGGCACCCGCGAGATCCTGGGCCGGGTCGCTCCGATCATGCCGCTGATCGCGGCTGCCGCGGCCACCGACCCTGAGATCGCCGAGCAGTGGCCGGACACCCCCGATCCGCGCTACACCGTGCAGTACGCGGCGGCCGTAGCCCTGGCCGGCAAGCCCGACATCCGTCCCGGCCTCTCGGTCGAGATGGCGGCGGACCTGCTGTTCGGCCTGCTCAGCCCGCAGCTCTACCTGATCTTCGTCCGCGACCGCGGCTGGCCGCCGGACGCCTGGGAAGAGTGGGCTCGCACTGCCTTGACCGCCCAGCTCTGCGCTGATCCCGGCTAGGTGCGAGGGCGCGGCTGGCACTCTCTCCGGCACCGCGCCCTTTTGCCTGGCCGCTCTTGGCGTCCCCCGTCTCAAGGGGAACGTAGCCTGCCGGCGCGAGCCAGCGCCTCGTCCAAGGCGTCGGAGGAGTCCGCGCCGGCGGGGATGATGTTGTCCGCTCCGATGATCTCGGTGGTGCCGGTCTTGTCCAGGACCTTGCGCAGGGACGGCTGGACCCCGGCCAGGATCAGGGTCCCGCCGACGTCTCGCATCTTGGTGGCGTGCTTCTGGAAGGCCTTCATCAAGGTCGATGACGGTACGTCGGGAAGCGTCTGCAACAAGAGCACGAGGATGCTCCTATCAGCGTGGTCGATGCGCGGCCAGCTCTGGTTGATCCTGTTGAGCTCGGCGAAGAAGCTGACCCCGGTGTAGCGCAGCACGAGGGTCTGCCCGGGTTCGAGCTGCTCGGGGGGTTCGGAGGCGGTCCATCGGCCGCTGCGCGGTGAGCGGGTGAGCCGGACGAGCCGGGCGTTCTTGGCGATCTGCCCACAGAACAGGGCTAGCGACAGGAAACTGCCGATCAGGATCGCGTGCTGGAGCGGCAACTGCGTGGTCGCCAGGAAGGTCGCGATCATCGAGGTGAGCGGCGCCCAGGAGGTGGCGGCGACGAGCTTGATGTCGCCCAGCCGGTGGACGACCAGTTCCACGCCGATGACGATCACCAGCCCGCCGATCACCGGCATGGGGATCAGCTCGGTGACGGATCCGGCCGCCAGCACGATGACGGCCAGCCACAGCCCGGCGAAGATCCCGGCCCACCTGGTGCGGGCTCCCGCGCTGGTCGCGATGCCGGTGCGGGACAGCGAGCCGCCGGTGGGCAGCGCCTGGAACAGCCCGCCGAGGACGTTGGCGTAGCCCTGCGCCTTGAAGTCGGCGTCGACGTCGGTGCGGCTGCCGTCGGGATTGGGTACGGCGGCGCCGATCCCGGCGGCCTGCGCCAGGGCGACCAGGGCCACCGCGAAGGCGCCCAGCCCCAGGGCCGGTGCGGCGGCGAGGCCGGGGAGCTGGGGGAGCGGCAGGCCGGAGGTGACCTTGGCGATGTCACCGACGAGTTCCACCTTCAGATCGGCCACCGCGACCACCACGGTGACGACGACCAGTGCGACCAGCGTGGCGATCGGCCGCAGCGGGCGCAGCGCCCAGGCCGCCGCCCACACCGCGATCGTCGCGAGGCAGACTCCGACGGTGACCGGTTTCCAGGAAGCGATGTGGGTGATCCAGTCGGCGATCTGCCGGAGCTTGTTGTGTCCCGCGGGCTCGTACCCCGTGGCGTCACCGAAGGCGCCCACGATGATCTGGACGGCGATTCCCGTGGTGAAGCCGGTCATGACGGCGTTCGACACGAAGCTCATCAGCGCGCCGAGCTTGAGGAAGCCGAACAGCAGCATCACGACGCCGGCCATGACGGTCAGCATGGCCACGTTGCCCAGGTTGTGCGGGTCGAGCCCGGCCTCGGCCAGGACGCTCTGCGCCGACAGGGCGATGGCGCTGGTCAGCGTGGTCACCATCAGTACGGTGCGCGCGGTCAGCGAGCCCACGAGGGTGGGCACCATGCCGGAGTACAGGCCGAGCACGGGATTGAAGCCGCCGATGTTGGCGTATGCCATGCCTTCGGGGATGCTGAACAGCCCGGTGACCAGCCCGGCGATGGCGTCCCGGCCGGTGGGCCGTCCCAGCTTCACGAGCCCGCCACCCGCCGCACGGGGATCAGCGGGCGCTGCGTGGTCCGCACCAGCACAGGAGGTGGAACTTCTGCGGCGACCCGGCGCGGGCAACCCCCTCCCAGGACGAACCAGGGCGAGAGGGGTGCGTTGATCATCGCGCCGAGCTTCTCCGGCGTGCGGCGCCGCGCGGAGGGGACCAGTCGATCTCTCATCTCGGGGCCGCGGGAGGGCTACGGCGTGACGATGTTGAAGTCGCGATCCGGGGTGTCCAGGAGCCCCAGCAGCGTGATGAGCGCCTGCGGATCGCCCTCGCTCCGTACGCCGTCGTGGCTGCGCGTCGCGACCATGCCGAGCAACTGCGGCTTGGTCAGCGTCAACGTGAGGTCGGCTGGGGTTCCGTCGTGGTCGTGCGTCTGTACGAGCACGCCGTTGGCGAGGCGGAGCCGTACCGTCTGCTGAAGGTCGGTGAAGTGGCAGTCGATCGTCAGGCGGGTGTCCCAGGCGCGGGGGCCGTCGATGCGGATGGCGATGGAGTCGAAGATCTGCTCGACGCTCAGGGCGCGGGCGACGTCGTGGCTGGCGGTGTCCAGGCTGGCGTCCGCCTTGTCGCCGCGCAGTTCAGCGGCGCCCTGGAGGTAGAAGTTGCGCCAGGGGCCGTTCTCGGCGCCGTGGCCGAGCTTGTCGTAGACCTTGGCGAGCAGGTCGCGGGCGTCGGTGTTGTCCGGGTCGTCGAAGACCACGTAGTTGAGCACCTGGGCCGCCCAGCGCAGTTCGCCCGCGTCGACGGCGGCCTTGGCCTTGGGCAGGACGGCCTCCGCGCCGCCCATGAACTCCACATGTTTCCTGGCCGACTCCTCGGCGGGCAGCTCCCACAGGTGCGCGGGGTTGCCGTCGAACCAGCCCATGTAGCGCTGGTAGATGGCCTTGACGTTGTGGGAGACCGAGCCGTAGTAGCCGCGCGCGTGCCAGGACCGCGCAAGCGTGGGCGGGAGCTGGATCATCTCGGCGATCTCCGCGCCGTTGTAGCCCTGGTTGAGCATGCGCAGCGTCTGGTCGTGCAGGTAGGCGTAGAGGTCGCGCTGCTCGGTCAGGAATGTGGTGAGCGCCTCGGTGCCCCAGGTCGGCCAGTGGTGCGAGGCGAACAGCACGTCGGAGCGGCCGGCGAACAGTTCGATCGCCTCGGTCAGATAGCCGGCCCAGACCCGCGGGTCACGAACCATGGCGCCGCGCAGCGTCAGGATGTTGTGCAGGTTGTGGGTGGCGTTCTCGGCCATGCACAGGGCACGCCGGTCGGGCAGCGAGAAGTTCATCTCCGCGGGCGCCTCGGTGCCCGGCGTGAGCTGGAAGACGATGCGTACGCCGTCGACCGTCTCCTCCTGGCCCGTCTCGGTGATGGACAGGTTCGGCTCGATCAGCGAGATGGTCCCCGTGGAGGTGGTCTGGCCGAGTCCGGCGCCGATCTGGCCGGCGGGGCCTTTGGCCAGCTCCGCGCCGTACATGTAGATCGCCCGCCGGTTCATCGCGGTGCCCGCGTAGACGTTCTCGGCCACCGCGTGCTCCAGGAAGCCGGAGGGGGCGATGATCGGGATGTCCGCGCCGTCGGGCACGACTCCCCGGACGCCGCCGAAGTGGTCGGCGTGGGAGTGGGTGTAGATGACGGCCGTGACCGGACGGTCGCCGCGCTGCTCCCGGTAGAGCTTGAGCGCCGCCGCGGCGCACTCGGCCGACAGCAGGGGGTCGACGACGATGACGCCGCGCTCGCCCTCGATGAAGGAGATGTTGGACAGGTCGAACCCGCGTACCTGGTAAATGCCTTCAGCGACCTCGAACAGCCCGTGCTTGGCGCAGAGCCGGGACTGGCGCCACAGGCTCGGGTTGGCCGTGTCCGGGCAGTCGCCGTCGAGGAAGGCGTACCACTCCAGATCCCATACCACCGCCCCGGACTCACCGGTGATCTTCGTCTCCGCCGCGGTCGCGACGAATCCTCTGTCGGCGTCGGTGAAGTCTGTCCGGTCATCGAACGAGGGCAGGTCGGTCACAACTACTCCTCAGGGCCGCTCATGATCCTGGCCCTCTCCTCACTTCCCGGCCCTCCTTCTGGGCAGCGCTACGAAAGGGTCATTTGTCGGCATTCGCGGCAAGCGGGAGCGTGCTGTCCTGGGTGTGGCACTCCCAGGAAGTACGCGGCCTTCATCCGCTCCGATGACCTTGGAAGAGTCGCAGGTGTCTGTCATGCGGAACCCGACGTCAGGGGCGGCCGGTGTCGAGCACGTTGTCCGCCTGCCGACTTCCTATGCCGAACGTAACACATGCGCGTAAAGGAAAGAATCTCTTGCGCTTGGTTGAATGTCTCTGCATCTATGTTGCATACTCCCTCTAGCGAGAGAAGCTCTCGCGTTTTGGAGAAGCTGTCCGGTCAAGGAGCCTGCATGTCTGAGAGAACCCCCACCGCTCCCGTGCTCGAACCGGCGGCAGCGGCGTTCGCCGAGGCCACCGCCCAGCCGCCCTACCTGTTCCAGATCCCCGTGGAGGAGGCTCGCGCCGCGGTCGACGAGGTGCAGGCGGGCGAGGTCGCCAAGCCCGAGGTGGATGAGGAGTGGGTCACCGTCGAAGGCGGCCCGACCGGCTCGGTGAGAGCCCGGATCGTCAGGCCCCGGGACGCCGTTGGACCGGTCCCCGTGGTGATCTACATCCACGGCGCCGGATGGGTGTTCGGCAACGCCCACACGCACGACCGTCTCGTCCGCGAGCTGGCCGTCGGCATCGGGGCCGCCGTGGTCTTCCCCGAGTACGACCGTTCGCCCGAGCACCGCTACCCGGTCGCCATCGAGCAGAACTACGCCGTCGCCCGCTGGGTGGTCACCCACGGCGCCGGCAAGAACCTGGACGCCGAGCGCGTCGCCGTGGCCGGTGACTCCGTCGGCGGGAACATGGCCGCCGCGCTGACGCTGATGGCCAAACAAACGCGGGGACGTGTCCCTGTGGGCCCAGGTGTTGTTCTACCCGGTCACCGACGCGAGCTTCGACACCGCCTCCTACCATCAGTTCAGCGAAGGCTACTTCCTGCGCCGTGATGCCATGCGGTGGTTCTGGGACCAGTACACCACCATCGACGCCGAACGCGCCGACATCACCGCCTCGCCCCTGCGCGCGTCACTGGAGGATCTGGCCGGACTGCCACCGGCGCTGGTCATCACCGCCGAGGCCGACGTGCTGCGCGACGAAGGCGAAGCCTACGCCGCCAAACTCCGCGCCGCCGGGGTCCCCGTCGTCGCCGTTCGCCACCTCGGCATCATCCACGACTTCGTCATGCTCAACGCCCTGCGCGACACCCACGCCGCCCAAGCGGCCATCGACCAGGCCGTCCACGCACTGCGCACCGCACTCCACCAGAACTGACCCACGCAAGCGCGGAACGGAGTTCCCGCACCGGTCGCCCCTTCCGCAAGGAGACATCATGTTCCGTCCCGAACGCACCACCTCTCGCCCGGCCGTCGGTAACCTGGCCAAGCTGGCTCTCGCGCCCCTCGTGATCGGCTCCCTGCTGGCCGCCACCACGACCGGCGCCGCCGCCTCCCATGACAGGGGTTCGAGCAGGGCCAAGCCGACCGTCGTCCTCGTCCACGGCGCCTTCGCCGACGCCTCCAGCTGGGCCGACGTCATCAAGCGACTGCGCCGCGACCACTACCGCGTCATCGCCGTGGCCAACCCCCTGCGCGGCCTGCACGACGACGCCGCCTACGTGCGCAGCCTCCTGGACACCGTGCAAGGCCCCGTCATCCTGGCCGGCCATTCGTACGGCGGTTCGGTCATCACCCAGGCCGCCGCCGGCAACCCGAACGTCAAGGCCCTGGTCTACATCGCCGCGTTCATCCCCGCCACCGGCGAGAACGCCGCCGAACTGGCGGCCAAATTCCCCGGTAGCACCCTGGGCGACACGGTGAGCAGCGCCTCCTACCCCTTGCCCGGCGGCGGCACGGGCACCGAGCTGACCATCAAGCAGGACCGCTTCCACCAGCAGTTCGCCGCCGACGTCCCCGACGCCACCGCCGCCGTCATGGCCGCCACCCAGCGGCCGGTCTCCACCGCCGCCCTGGAGGAAAAGGCCACCGAGACCGCCTGGAAGACCATCCCCTCCTACGCCCTCGTCGCCGGCCGGGACCTCAACATCCCGCCCAAGGCCCAGAAATGGATGGCGGAGCGGGCCGACGCCCACACCGTCACCGTCCCCGGCGCCTCCCACGCGATCACCGTCTCCGAACCCTCGGAGGTCGCCGACCTCATCCGCCGCGCCGCGCGCGACTGAACCCACCCCAGCCGCTCGGCATCGAAGGCGGGAGGCGACGTCAGGGACGGCGTCCCCCACCACGAGCCTCAGTCGCGATGCTCCCGTTCGATTCTCTCGATGAGGAGTTCGATCTCGTACTCGAAGAGGGCGTCGACCTCGACCGTCATCGCCGACAGGCCGCCGCCGAGTTCGAGGCTGACGATGCCGTGCACGCATGACCACACGGCGACCGCGAGCCGGAAGTCCGCGGAGCCCGCGGCTCGGGCGGCGAGAACGTCGTCCTTCTGATAGGTCGCCGGTTCGCCGGCGAACTCGGCGAGGACGCCCAGGAGGATCACCATGAGCGAGCGGGCCGCGGCGGCCAGAGATTCGGCGTGCGCGTCGTAGCCCGGTACCGGGGGCTTGAACAGCAGCTCGTAGCGGTGCGGCTCGGCCAGGGCCCAGGCCCGGTAGGACCGGGCCAGCGCGCGGAAGCGCTCTTCAGGGGTACGGCCGGCCGCCTCGCCGCCCAGCTTCTGGGCGATGGCGTCGTGCAGGTCCTCGTAGGCGTCGATGACCAGGGCGGTCAGCAGGTCGTCACGGCTGGCGAAGTAGCGGTAGAGCCCGCCTCCCGACACTCCCAGTTGCTTGGCGATGGCGTTGATCGAGATCGCCTGGGGCCCGCCTTCCGCGAGCTGGTCCAGGGCCGTCGCCTTCACGTCCTCCCGGACCTGCTCGCGGAAACGTTCACGCATCGAGCTACGGGGGGCGGGTGTGGGCATCGCATCCTCCTATGGGTCTAGCAATCATAACATGGCGCACAGAAGCAAAGAATCTTTCGCTTTGACTTGAGCTGTGATGTTTGGCAATGCATAATCCGTAAAGCGAGAAGCTCTCACAGAGTAAAGAGTGTCACTTAGCACCCGAAGGAGGTCAGCCATGGGCATCACCACGACCAGGTCGCGACGCGCCCTGGCCATGGTCGCCCTGGCCATGGCCGCGGGCACCGTGATCCTCGACGTCTCGATGGTGAACCTGGCCACGCCCGCCATGAGGACGGCGTTGAACCTGTCGACGGCGGAACTGTCGTGGGTCGTGGACGGCTACTTGATCGCCTTTGCGGGACTGTTGCTGCTGGGCGGCCGGCTCGCCGATCTGCTCGGCGGCCGCAGGATGTTCCTGACCGGCGTCGCGATCTACGTGGTCGCGTCGATCGCGTGCGCCCTCGCCTTCGACGCGACCACCCTGATCGCCGCGAGGATCGTTCAGGGCGCGGGGGCGGCGGTCCTCACTCCCGCCGCGCTCTCGCTCATGCTCGGCCTCTACCCCGAGCCCGGCGAGCGGCGGCGCGCGCTCGGTGTCTGGGGCGGGAGCCTCGGCGCGGGCAGCCTGCTCGGCGTGGCGCTCGGGGGAGTGGTGACCCAGGCCCTGGGCTGGCCGGCGATCTTCTGGTTTCCGGTGCCGATCGAGATCCTCGTGGCCGTCCTCGTGGGGTACGCGCTGCCGCCGTCCCCGGTCAGGCGAGGGCGGTTCGACCTGTTCGGGGCGGCCACCATCACCCTGGGCATCTCGGCGCTGGCCTTTGGGCTGATCTCCGCCCCCGAAGCCGGATGGGGCTCCGTGCGCACGGTCGCGAGCCTGGCGGTCGGCGCGCTCTCGCTGGGGGCGTTCATCGTCGTCGAGCTGCGCTCCGGCCACCCTCTCGTCCCGCTCGGCGTCTTCCGGCGCAGGCCGGTGGTCATCGCCAACACCGTGATGCTCCTGCTGGGCGCGGTGTCGGTGGGCCTGTTCTACTTCCTGTCCCTGTACCAGCAGCAGGTCCTCGGCATGTCGCCCGCCACGGCCGGCCTGAGCCAGTTGCCGATCGCGGTCCTGATCACGCTGGGCGGCTTCGGCGCTCCGTGGCTGGCCCGGCTGACAGGTCCGCGATCGGCGATGGCGGGCGCGCTGGCCGCGTTGTCCGCGGGGCTGTTCTGGCTCGCCCAGAGCGAGGCCGGCAGCGAGTACGTCACCGCGCTTCTGGGGCCGTTCCTGCTGATCGGCGCCGGACTGGGTCTCGGATTCGTCTACGCGACGACCATCGCGGTCTCCGGCGCCGTCGTGGGGGAGACCGGCCTGCTCAGCGGTCTGATCAACGCCACGCGTCAGCTCGGCGGCGCCCTCGGGCTCGCGGCCCTGATCGCGCTGGCCACGGCCGGCGCGCGGCCGGAGGCGGGCGACGGCGTCGCCTACACCGATGCCTTCCTCGGCGCGGCGGTGCTCGCCCTCGTCGCCGCCCTTCTGTCCCTCATCCCGGCGGCACACCGCACGCCGGAGTCCGACCCACAGGTTGAAGGATGATCATGGAGACATCGACGGTTCTGGTGGTCGGTGCGACCGGAGGGATCGGGTCGCAGGTGGTGCCGGAGTTGCTGGCGCGCGGCGTACACGTGCGTGCGATGACGCGTACACCAGAACGGGCGGCCTCCCTCCCGGACGGAGCCGAACCCGTCGTCGCGGACCTGCACGACCAGCGGGCCGTCACCACCGCGCTGCGGGGGGTGGACGCGGTCTTCCTGAACAGCCCGTCCGCGCCGGACGCAGCCGAGGGCCAGATCCGGTTCGCCGAACGTGTGCGCTCAGCCGGGGTGCCGCGGCTGGTGCTGCTGTCCCAGTACGCGGCACGAGCCGACTCGCCCGTGCGGTTCCTGCGCTGGCATGCCGCCGTGGAGTCCTTCGTGTCCACCCTCGGCCTGCGGGAATGGACCACGCTACGCCCGAACCTGTTCATGCAGGGCGTGCTGAACTTCGCCGGCGTGATCAGAGCGGAACGGCGATTCGGCGCCCCGATCGGCGAGGCGCCCGTGAGCCTCGTCGACACCCGCGACATCGCCGCCGCGGCCGCGGTCGTCCTCACCGAGCCCGGACACTCCGGCCGCACCTACACCCTGACCGGCCCACGCGCGGTGACCCACGCCGAGATCGCCCGGGCGTTGTCGGAAGCGACGGGCCACCGGATCACCTTCGCCGACGTCTCTCCGGCCGACTTCGCCGCCGCGATGCACCAGATGCTGCCGCCCTGGCAGGCCGACGGCCTCGTCGAGGACTACGCGCACTACGCCAGAGGCGAGGCCGCCGACGTTTACACCGACCTCACCGACCTCACCGGGCAACCGGCACGGGACCTGACCGACTTCGCCCGCGACCACGCCGCCGCCTTCACCCCGGCATGACAGCCCGCGACCGGCGGCCCGGCCCATCAGGAGGCGGGTACGCCTGCCTCCTCCACGACACACCGAGCAGGAGTTCGACATGAGTGACAGGAAGATCGCGCTGGTGACGGGAACGTCCAGCGGAATCGGGCTGCACACCGCCGTGGGACTGGCGCGCGAGGGCTTTCACGTCGTCGCCACGATGCGCGACCCCGGCCGGGCCGACCGGCTGCGGGCCGAGGCCGCCGACCAGGGAGTCGATCTGACGATCCGGCAGCTTGACGTCACCGACCGCGACGGCGCCCGCGCCCGCGTCGACGAGGTGACGGCCGATCTCGGGCCCATCGCGCTTCTCGTCAACAACGTCGGCCAAGCCATCCTCGGAACCCTGGAGCAGATCGACGACGACGCTCTACAGCTGCAGTTGGAGGTCAACTTCCTTGGCGCCGCCGCGCTCACCCGGCACGTTCTGCCGTCGATGCGCAAGTCCGGCGGCGGCCGGATCGTCAGCGTCAGCAGCGAAGGCGGAGCCGTGGGGCAGCCGTTCCTCGACGGCTACATCGCCGCCAAGTTCGCCCTCGAAGGCTTGATGCAGTCGCTCGCGCCGGTGGCGGCCCGCTTCGGGATCGCCGTCAGCGTGGTCGAACCGGCGGCCGTCTCGACGAACTTCGTCGACAACGTGGACAACAGGGCGTTCCCCGGCCCCGACGACCCCTACCGCGGCCTGGCGGAGAAGTACCTCCAGAGCGCGGTCGACAACCTGACGCGGGCCCAGCCGGTTCAGGAAGCGGCCGCTGTCGTGATCGAGGCCGCGACGACCGCCACGCCCCGCTTCCGGTGGCAGACCTCGCAAGCCGCCGCCGCCTCGGTCGGCAGATCCCTCGCGGATCTGGACGGGAGCGCCGTCGTCGACGCCATGTCCACCTGGCTGGACTGAAACGGAGCACCGTGATGACCTCCTCTCCCGCCCCCCGGACCAACCTCCACCGCTGGTGGTGGGCGCTGTGGGGGCTGATGGCCGTATCCGCGATCGGCATCGCCGCCTACGCGCTGCCGCCCTATCTGTCGGGAAACCCGGCCGACAGCAACGTGCCCATCGACCCGGACGTGGCGCTGCATTACCTGTCTCTCACCATGCACGCCGTACCCGGCGGCCTCGCCCTGATCATCGGCCCCTTCCAGTTCATGGCCCGGTTGCGCGCCCGCCGGCCCAAGCTGCACCGGGTGGCGGGCCGGGTCTACATGATCTCCGTCCTGTTCGCGAGCGGCGCGGCACTGTTCGCCGCCACGTTCTCGCTCGGCGGCCTCTCGGTGCAGATCGCCTTCTACCTTCTGGTCGCGGGATGGCTGTACACGCTGGCCAAGGCCTACCTGAGCATCCGCCGCGGCCAGGTACAGCTGCACCGGATCTGGCTGATTCGCAACTACGCCCTGACCTTCGCCGCGGTCTCCCTGCGCGTCTACCTGCTCACCGGCCTGATGCTGAAGCAGTCGGTGGCCACCGCGGTGCCGTTCGAGGAGATCTACAACCTCAGCGTGTGGGCGTCCATCCTGGTCAACGTGGCCGTGGCCGAGTACTTCATCATCCAGCGCACGCTCGCGCCGCTGGCCCGCCGCCGGCGGCTCGGCGAGGCCGTACCGGCCGCCGAGCCGAGCTAGGTCTGGAGGTTCGTGGCCATGTCGGCGGAGACCGCCCGCGGGTCCGACGTGCTCGGACGGCGGGTGCGGGCCGCGCGCGAGCTGGCGTTCGCGGGGCGGGAGAAGGAGCTTGAGGTCTTTCGCGCGGCGTTGCGCGGCGGCAACTTCAGTGTCCTGTACGTGCACGGACCCGGCGGCGTCGGGAAATCGGCATTGCTGCGCATGTTCCAGCGCGAGGCCGCGGCGTCGGGGCGCGTGGTGACCGAGGTCGACGGACGGGTCACGCCCGGGTCACCCGCGGCGTTCGAGGCGGCGGCGGAACCGGTGCTGCGCGATGCCCGTGCGGTGTTGCTGGTGGACGCGTTCGACCAGGTCCAAGCTCTGGAAGCGTGGCTGTGGGAGAGGTTTCTGCCGCGGGTGCCGACGGGGGCGCTGGTGGCGATCGCCGGGCGGTTCCCGCCGGACATGCTCTGGCAGGCCGACCCGGGGTGGGAAGGTGCGCTTGAGGTGCTGGCGTTGCGCGGGCTCGCGCCCGCGGACGCGCGTGCGCTGCTGGACTTCAGCGGGGTGCCGGACGAACAGCGTGAGCCGGTGCTGGCCTTCGCCTCCGGGCATCCGCTGGCGTTGCGGCTGAGGGCCGCGGCGATCAGGAACCGGACCTCCTCACGCCAGGACGTGGTGGCCGCGCTGCTGGACCAGATGGTGGGGCCGGTGCCGTCCGAGGCGCACCTGCGCGCCTTGGAGGTGTGCGCGCACGCGTACGTCACCACGGAGGACCTTCTGCGTACGGTGCTTCCCGACCACGCGGGCGCGCTGTTCCCATGGCTGCGCCGGTTGCCGTTCGTGGAGTCGAGCGGCCTGGGCCTGGTCCCGCACGATGTGGTGCGCGAAGTGCTGGAAAGCGACTTCCGGTGGCGGGACCCGCAGGCGTACGCCGACATGCACGACCGTATTCACGCGTATCTGGCCGGCAAGGTGCGGAACGCGGCCGATCCCGACGTGCCGGGTGCGACGGCGGCCTTGCTCTACCTGCACCAGGCCGGCGGCGCCCATGAGGAGACCGGGATCAGAGAGGACGTGTTACGCGCCGGGGACACGGACACGCTGATCCGCATGGCCACGGCCGCGGAGGGGGAGGCGCCCGCCGCCGGCGCCGGCTTCTGGGCGCGACGCCGTCCGGAGTCGTTCCGCGTCTACCGGCGCGCCGCGAGCGGCGAACCGCTGGCGTACTGCGCCTGGTTGTGCCTGCCCGAGCTCGACGAGTCGGAACTGGCGGCCGACCCCGTCGTGGCCGCGGCGTGGGAACACGCGCGCGCCACCGCGCCACTGCGCCCCGGTGAGCACCTGGCCGTCGGCCGCGTGTGGGTGCCGGCCTCCGCTCGTGACGCGCCGGTTCTGGAGCTGATCATGCGGCGGCTGATCGGCAACTGCCTGCGTACGGAACGGCTGGCGTGGTCGTACCTCGCGGCCTGGGATCCGTGCCCCGCCTTGGCGGAGCGGTTCCGGCGCCTGGGCATGCCGCCCATCGCGGAGCCGCCCGCGGCGGGGCGGGCGACGTACGGCCTGTTCGCCCACGACTGGCGGACGGCTCCCGCGTCGGCGTGGCTGGAGCACCTGAACCGGCCGCCCGCCGGCGACCCGGGCACCACCCCGGCGAGGCTCGCGGTACTGTCGCGGGCCGAGTTCGAAGAGGAGGTCAGGAAGGCGCTGCGCCGGCTGCCACGGCTCGACCTGCTGGCCGCCTCGCCGCTGACGCGCACCAGGCTGATCACCGAGCGGAGCGGCCAGGACCCGGCGACGGCGCTGCACGATCTCCTGCGCCAGGCGATCGACGATCTGCGCGAGGACCCGCGCTCGGTCAAGTTCCACCGCACCTTGGCCGCCACGTTCCTGAGCGGCACCCCCACCCAGCAACTGGCCGCGGAAAAGCTCGGTCTGCCCCTCACCACCTTCCGCAGGCACCTGACGGGCGGCATCGAACGCGTCTGCGCCGACCTGTGGCACAGCGAGCTGTACGGCAGGGGCCGGCGGCCAGGCGGTGCAGCACTAGGGAATTGACGGAAACCCCGGCGTGGTCTTGACCGTGGTCATGGTGAACTGGGAATTGGTCCGTGCGACGCCGGGCAGATCGGTGAGCTTGGTCATGTACAGGTGTTCATAGGCGTCGAGGTCGGCCACCGCGATGCTCAGCAGATAGTCGGGCTGGCCGAACATCCGACGGCAGTGCACCACCTCTTCCAGCCGGCGAACCTCGGCCTCGAACGCCTCGATCGTCGCCCTGTCCTGAAGCGCCATTTCCACATGGAGCAGCACGTGGAAGGCCCGGCCGATCGCGGCGGGGTTCACCGCGGCGTAATAGCCGGTGATCACACCACTGCTCTCGAGCTGGCGAACCCTGCGCAGGCACGGGGACGGCGACAAGCCCACGCGGTCCGCCAGCTCGATGTTGGCCAGCCGCCCGTCCTTCATCAGATGCGCGAGAATTGCTCGATCGGTCTTGTCCATGGCACACCATGCTAATCGCCGTCCGCTGCCGGGCATCTTTGGCATCGCGTGCCAGGGCGATGTGGCTACCGTTGACCACGGGATACCTGGGAGGGGCCGCGATGACTGAGCATCCGACACTGAGCCTGGACAAGGACGGCCACAAAACGGCCGGCCGGTTGCTGGCCGCTTTCCTTGAGGGCTACGAAGACTCCATCCCCGGGCGCCCGCTCGTCCCCGAGGTGAACCGCGAGGTTCTCGCGAACCTGCTCACGACCCCGTTCCCCGACAAGGGCATCGGGATCGAGGGACTTTTCCACGAGATCAACGACAAGATCCTGCCGAATTCCACGACAGTGAGTCATCCGCGTTTTCTCGCCTACGTTCTCGGTCCGCCCAACGGCATCGCCCCCTATGCCGAGGCGATCGCCGCCGCCATCAACCAGAACTGCAACTTCTGGCAGCTCTCCCCGTCCGCGAGCGTGATCGAACGCGCCGTCGTTTCATGGCTGGCCGGACTGTTCGGCTACGGCGAGCAGTCCGGCGGAATCCTCACCGGAGGAGGGTCGATCGCGACGCTCAACGCTCTCGCGACAGCCCTGCACGCCCACCGGCCCGGCTACCGCGAGCAGGGGCTACAGAACTCCGGCCCCCGGCTCGTCCTGTACACATCGGCCGAGGCGCACCGATGCGTGGACAAGGCGGCGGCCATTCTCGGGATCGGGCTGGACAACGTCCGCCACATCCCCGCCGACGACCGTCACCGCATGCGCGCCGATGCTCTGGAGCAAGCCGTTCGCGACGATCGCGCAGCCGGGCTGGAGCCGTTCTGCGTCGTGGCCACGGCCGGAACGGTCACCACGGGATCCATCGACCCGATCGCCGAGATCGCGGACCTGTGCACGAGCGAAAACCTGTGGCTGCACGTCGACGGCGCCTATGGCGCCCTGTTCGTCCTCTCCGACCGGAGCGATCCCGCACTCGCCGCCTGCGCCAGAGCCGACTCCATCGCCCTCGACCCGCACAAACTTCTCTTCGCTCCCCTGGAGGCGGGGTGCCTGCTGGTACGCGACCGAACCCAGCTCAGAGACGCCTTCGCCTTCTCCTCCTCGTACCTCACCGTCGCGGAGGACCCGCTGATGGTCGACTACATGGACTACGGCCCGCAACTGTCCCGCGGGTTCAAGGCGCTCAAAATCTGGAGCGCGCTGCAGGCCTTCGGCATCGACACCTTCCGGTCGGTGATCGGCCGTACCCTGGACCTCGCTCAATATCTGGCCGGCCGCATCCAGGCCGAGCCGGATCTGGAGCTCATGGCGCCCGTACCGCTCACCGCCGTGTGCGTCCAGATCAAAGGCGCGACCGAGGCGGACCACACTGCCGCACTCGCCACCCTCATCAACGAGGGCACCGCGCTCCTCGGTCCGGCCCGGCTCAACGGACGGCACGGCATCCGCGCGTGCGTCACCAACTACCGCACCACGCACGCCGACATCGATCTCATCGTCGACCGCCTGGCAGAGATGGCCCACGACGTAAGGTCTCGCGTCGCTCGCTAGGGAAACGCCGCCATCGGCACGGCGACGCGGTGTGTCAATGCGCTTGCGTCATGGTCTGTCCATCGGTCGCGTGCGGTCGATGACCCGGCGGGCGGCTTCAAGCTGCCGGATCTTGACGGCCCTGAGCCGCTGGAACTTCTTCGGGTGGCGGCCGATGGCGTCGTTCTGGATGCGGGTCTCGGCTGCCGCCCAGATGGATACGAGGTCGGTCTTGTCCTTGCAGCTGAGGTCGGCCTGGGCCGTGCGGATCTCCTGTGGGGTGGGTTGGCTCGTCTCCCAGCGTGGGTCGGTGATCGCGGTGAGCGGGTCGGGGTAGGGGAAGCCTTCGCCCGCCATGCACGCGCTCCAGGAACGGAACGCCCGGGTGACCTTCTCCTCGCGCTGGGAGGCGTCGAAGGAGGCGAAGATGGTCTTGTTGAAGAAGCCGGCGTCGGCGTTCGGCGCCCCGGCTGACAGGTGGTCGCGCGCTCGGTCGAGGCATCGGTCGGCGGCCTTGCGGACGGTGGGCGACGCCTGTGCCGTTCGGGCGAGATCGTGCTGCTTGCGGGCGGCCACGACCGGCCGGTCAGGGGGTGTGTGATACCCGAACACATCGGCCATCTCGCGTTCGATGACGCCGTAGCGGCGGCGGTGCGGTGGTTCGCTCTCGCTGCCGGCAGGGGCGGGAAGCACCTGCCAGGCCATGCCGCGTGCGCGCAGGCAGTCGCGGACCAGCAGGTCCTCGGCGACCTCCAGGGTCATGTTCTCGGCCGGGCTGAAGTCGTAGGCGTCGAAGGGGAGGGTGAGCCTCCGGGCCTGTTCGCCGGGTGCCGGGACGGCGGCCGCGTGCGAACGGGCCGGCGGGACCGCCGCCGGTGCAGCCGGTGCCGTCGAGCAGGCCGGGACCGCTCCGGCGAGGAACGCCGATGCCAGGGCGATGCTCCATCGCCGGAGCGGACCGATCATCGCCTGCGCCCGGTGGACGCTGCCGCCGCGTCTGCGTGGGTCACGTCAGCGCTTCAGCGAGGTGGTCTTGTTGTCGAAGCCGTTGTTGGTGAGGTCCTTGTCCTCGCTCTCGGCTCGTGCGGCGTATCCGGAGGCTCCGGCACAGTTACGGCGGTCGTAGAACCGGATCTTCCGGTTGTATTTGTTCTTGTGAGAGCTTGCCCAGTTGTTGTACCTGTTCGGCAGGGTCCCGCATCTGCCGGGGGAGGGCATCCTGATCTGGATGTAGGTCCGTCCTCGGAAGTCGTCGTGCTCGAACAGGCACAAGCGGTTGTTGGCACACGCGGCCGACCGTATGGACACTCCACTGACGACCTCGTAGGAGACTTCGTCGCCGGGTGCTGCGGCGGCCTGGGCGGCGGGGCCATACCCTGCCAATCCCAGGAAGCTGAGCGACATGGCGCCGGCGATGAGAGCGGTCTTACCCTTCATGTGCATTCCTTTCGATACTGTGTGGGCGACTCAAGATCTTTTGCTGGCCTCCTCTCGTCCGAAGCCGGAACAAGGGGAGGACTCACGTTCATGAAGGCGTCTCCCCTGGCTCGGGCTGAAAGCCTGGTCGGGTGTCGCTGATACTCAGGCGACGAGCGAGGGGCCACCGAGGGGGACAGCCGGCTCGGAGTTGTTCGAGGCGCCGGGAGCCGTCGCGGGCGGCTACGCGGGCGCTCTTTCGGCGGTCGTGTCCGGTGCGGCGGCCAGGCGGTGCTTGCGCCTGGGCATGCCGAAGGTCGGGTGCGAGGTGGCCCACAGCGACATCGTGAGGATGCCCGCCTTGGTACGTGCGGCCTTGCGGCCGCCGTCGTATGCCGGCTTCGCCTGTCCTTGGTCGTCGACCGCCTGCCGGATCCCGTCCCTCCGGCCGAGGCTGATCTGGTTGTAGGTGTAGATCAGTTTGGTGTGGGGGATCGGACGGCCGGTCAGGCGTCCCACGATCGCCTCGATCGCCTGCCGGCTGGTGTAACCGGCCGAGGCGCAGGACATCGGCATCGGCCGGCCGTTGTCACCCATGGCGTGGGCGCTGTCGCCGATGGCGTACACGTTCGGGTGCGAGACCGACCGCATGGTGCGATCGACGACGATCTGGCCGTTCCCGGTGACCGCCAGGCCGGCGGCGACGGCGATGGGGTCGAGCGCGAACCCGGCCGTCCACGCGGTCGCGTCGGACGCCAGGGCGGTGCCGTCGGCGCACAGCACCCGCGTCGCTTCGACGGCTTGGACGCTGGTGTGCTCCAGGACGGTGACGCCCAGCCGGTCGCAGGCCCGGCGCAGGTGGCCGCGGGCTCCGGCCGAAAGCCGGGCGCCCAACTGCCTGCGGGCGATGAGCGCCACCGACAGGCCGGGCCGGGACTCGGCGATCTCGGTGGCGGTCTCGATGCCGGTCAGCCCGTCACCGACGACCACCACGTTCCCGCCTTCGCCCCACCTGTCCAGGCTGGCCAGGCGCTCGCGCAGGCGTAGCGCCGAGGGCCGGGCGGCGACGTCGAAGGCGTGCTCGGCCACGCCGGGGACACCCTCGACGTCGCCGTGGCTGCCGAGCGCGTAGACGAGCGTGTCGTAGCCGAGTCCGCCGGCGCCGTCGGTCATGGTGATGATCTGGCGCTCGGGGTCGATGGCGGTGACACGGGCCAGGCGCAGCCGTATCCCCGTGCCGGCGAAGACGTCGGCGAGCTTCGGCGCCTCGACCTCCTGACCGGCCACCAGCTGGGGCAGCCGCATGCGCTGGACGAAGTCCGGCACGGCGTTGACCACGGTGATCTCGGTGTCGGCCGGGGACAGCCGACGGGCCAGGATGCCGGCCGCATAGGCCCCGGCATAGCCGGCGCCGAGAACGACGATGCGGTGCTTCATGTAGTGCTCCTGTCGGGCTTGTTGCTGGTGGGTCACCGATTTCCTTGGTCGAGGTCGCCGTGCGCCTGCGCAGAAAGGTCCTGCCAGTCGGCCCAGGTCTTGAGCCGGTCGGCGTAGACCTGCCGCAGCATCGGGTAGAAGCCGTGGCCGAAGAGCACCCGCAGGGGCGGGTCGGCGGAGTCGACGATCTTGAGGAGGGCCTGGGCCGCGGCGGCGGGGTCGCCGGCGGGCTGCTTTCCCGCGAACTCGGCGATACGCCGGCGAAGGCCGTCGTAGACCGGGCTCGGCTCGGCCAGGTGGCCGTTGTTGAGGGGATCGGGGTTCTTGCCGCCCCGGGTGGCGAAGCCGCCGGGCTCGATGATGGTCACCTTGACGCCGAAGTCGGCGACCTCCTGGGCGAGCGATTCGTTCAGGGCTTCCAGAGCCCATTTCGAGGCGCTGTAGGCGCCGCTGAGCGGCATCGCCATGAGCCCGGCCGCCGAGGACAGCTGGATGACGTGCCCGCCGCCCTGCTCGCGCAGGTACGGCAGCGCGGCCTGGATCACCCACATCGCGCCGAACAGGTTGGTCTCCAGCTGGTCGCGCAACTGCTGCTCGGCCAGCTCCTCGATCGCGCCGACCTGGGCGTAGCCGGCGTTGTTCACGATGACGTCGAGACGGCCGAAATGCTCGGCGGCCCGCTTCACACTCGCGAAGACGGCGGCCTTGTCGGTCACGTCCAGCTCCAGCGCAAGCACCGCCTGGCCGTACGCGGCGGCCAACTCGTCGAGGCTCGCGGTGCTCCGCGCGGTCGCCGCCACCTTGTCGCCGCGCGACAGGGCGGCCTCGACGAAGTCGCGGCCCAGGCCGCGTGACGAACCGGTGACGAACCAGACCATGCTCATGATGACTTCCCGTTCCTTTGCGGTGGGGTGCGCGGCGCTCATCACGCGACGCGGCCAAGGCGATCGTTCGCGTGGTGTCCTGATGACCATGCGGCGTCGGCGCCCCGGACTTTGTGACAGCGCGGTCGTGTGACGTGTGTCACCGATCACGGGTGTCACACAGCGGTACGCGCCGGCGCCTTGTGCATAAGAGCAGGAATCGCGGGGACCAGGCAGGAGACGGGTATGGACGAGCGCGGCCAGATGGACGACGCCGCCGAGGCGACCGAGGTGTTCCTCGCCCACCGCAACCTGCTGTTCACCGTCGCCTACGAAATGCTCGGCTCGGCCGCCGACGCCGAGGACGCCCTGCAGGAAACCTGGCTGCGGTGGGTCAAGGTCGACAGGGAGCAGGTACGCGACCAGCGCGCCTACCTGGTGCGGGTGACCACCCGGCGCTCGCTCGACCGGCTGCGCGCCATGCGGCGTCTCAAGGAGGACTACGTCGGCCCTTGGCTGCCTGAGCCGCTGCTCACCGCGCCGGACGTGGCCGAGGACGTCGAGCTCGCCGAGAGCGTGTCGATGGCGCTCATGCTCGTACTCGAGACGCTCTCACCCACCGAACGCGCCGTCTTCGTGCTGCGCGAAGTCTTCGGCATCAGTCACGAGGAGATCGCGGCCGCCGTCGGCAAGAGTTCCGCGGCCGTCCGGCAGATCGCGCACCGCGCCCGCCGGCATGTCGACGCCCGGAGGCCGCGGGAGGTGGTCTCCCCGAGCCAGGCGCGGGCCGTGCTGGAGTCGTTCCGGCGCGCGTTGGAAACCAGGGACCTGCAGGGCCTGCTTGACGTGCTCGCCCCGCAGGTCGTTCTGGTGAGCGACGGCGGCGGCGTCAAACAGGCGGTGCCGCAGCCGATCACCGGCGCCGGCAAGGTGGCCCGCATGATCGTCAACGGCCTCGGCAAGGCTCAGGTGGCGCTCACCAGCGAGCCCACCGTGGTCAACGGCAACCCGGCGCTCCTGCTCCGCATGGACGGCGAGATCGACGGCGTCATCGCGGCGCGGGTCGAGGACGCCCGCATCACCGGCCTGTACTACGTCCGCAACCCGCGGAAGCTGACCCGCATCGCCTCCGAGACCCCGCTCACCCTGCGATGAACACCTACTGGGAGGTCCTTCATGACGAACAGCGTTGCCGGCGAACTCGCCGGACTCGAGCTGCCGGTCGAACGTGGCTGCCCGTTCGCCCCGCCCACCGCCTACGAACGGCTGCGCGAGCAGGCGCCGATCAGCAAGGTCCGCCTGACCAGCGGCGGGCAGGCGTGGTGGGTGTCCGGGCACGAGGAAGGCCGTGCCGTCCTCGCCGACCCCCGTTTCTCCTCCGACAAACGCAAGGACGGCTTCCCCCTGTTCAACCTCGACGCGGCGACCCTGCAACTGCAGCGCAGCCAGCCGCCGGTGATGCTCGGCATGGACGGCGCAGAACACTCCGCGGCCCGCCGCCCGGTGATCAGCGAGTTCACCGTGAAGCGCCTGGCCGCGCTGCGCCCGCGGATCCAGGACATCGTCGACCACTTCATCGACAACATGCTCACCGCCGACCGGCACCCGGTCGACCTGGTGCGGGCGCTGTCCCTGCCGGTGCCGTCCCTGGTGATCTGTGAACTGCTCGGCGTGCCGTACACCGACCACGACTTCTTCGAAAGCCGCACCACGATGATGGTGAGCCGGACCTCGACCGCGGACCGCAATCGCGCCTTCATCGAACTGCGCGCCTACCTCGACGACCTGGTCACCCGCAAAGAGTCCGAACCCGGCGACGACCTGCTCAGCCGGCAGATCGCCCGGCAACGCCGGAACGGCGCACCCGATCACACGGGCCTGGTCAGCCTGGCCTTCCTGCTGCTGACCGCCGGACACGAGACCACCGCGAACATGATCTCGCTCGGCGTGGTCGCGCTGCTCTCCCATCCGGAGCAACTGGCCGTGGTCAAGGCCAATCCGGGCAAGACGGCCATGGCCGTGGAGGAACTGCTGCGCTACTTCACCATCGCCGACACCGTCACCTCCCGGCTGGCCACCGAAGACGTGCGGGTCGGCGGAGTGAACATCAGGGCCGGCGACGGCGTCATCGTCTCCGGCCTGTCGGCCAACTGGGACCCCGCGGCGTTCGAGAATCCGGCCGAACTGGATGTCGAACGCGGCGCCCGCCACCACCTCACCTTCGGATTCGGCCCGCACCAGTGCCTCGGCCAGAACCTGGCCCGGATGGAACTGCAGATCGTCTTCGACACGCTGTTCCGCCGCATCCCCACGCTGCGGCTCGCCGTACCGGCCGACGACCTGCCCTTCAAGAACGACGCCGTCGTCTACGGCGTCCACGAACTTCCGGTCACCTGGTGAGCAGGACGTGATGCGGATCAAAGCCGACACCGGCCGTTGCGTCGGTTCCGGCCAGTGCGTGCTGACCGAACCGGCCGTCTTCGACCAGGACGACGACGGCATCGTGGCCCTGCTGACCGACCACCCCGACGACCAGCGCGCCACACAGGCACGCCACGCCGTCACCCTGTGCCCTTCCCAAGCCCTGTCCATCCTGCGGGAGTGAGCGCGACACGAGGCGTTCACGGTACGTGCTGTCAGCCGGGACCCTGGTGATCGTCGGGCGGACCTGGGCGAGTTGGCCGCTCGCACTGCCGACGAGCCCGCCAGCGGAGGTCATCACGGGGAGAGCGGCGGCCACGCCGGTTGCGGCACGAAGTCCAGCACCGAGTGCACCAATCTTGTAGACGTGGAGCGCTGAGTAGGGCTTCGACTCCCGCGCCCCCGACGAGGTGGCATAGGGGAGCGTGGTTTCTAGCGGCAGGGTCATCCACCGTGAGGTGGCCAGGATGTACGCGGCGGGCCACCACGAATTCCTCGCTCCTGGGGGAAGAGGACTGACAGGTCTACTTGTCTCCGCGCCAGCGGGCGATGTCCTCGTCCGTGACCTCGACGGGACCCGCCGCCAACTGTGTGATCCTGATGTGGTTGCCGAAGGGGTCACGCAGCGCACAGTCGATGCCGTACGGCTGCTGCGTGGGCTTCTCGGTGAATTCGACACCCTTGGCGCTGAGGGTGTCGTAGGTCTTCTGGCAGTCGTCGGTGTTGAGGATCGCGGCGACGCCCAGCGCGCCCTTGGTCACCAGGTCGCGGACCTGGGCGGCGGTCTCCTCGCTGAGCGACGGCGGACCCGGCTTTTCCAGGAGGATCGACCGGTCCGGGTCGGACGGCAGAGCGACGAGGAGCCAGCGCATGAACCCCATGTCGACGTCGGAGGTCACTTTGAAGCCCAGCTTGCCGACGTAGAAGTCCAGCGCCTCGTCCTGGTCGAGCACGTACACGGAATGAATGCTGATACGAGAGAACATGCCTCGACCCTACGGACAGTAAGGGCGTGATGGCTTATCCGAAACGACTCGGTCTGGTCCACGCCTTGACGAAGCACACCGGGACATCGACCGGTGACGTGCCTGACCGAAACTCGGTGGGGGACATGCCGACGATGGCCCGGAACGTACGGCTGAACGTCCCCAGACTCTCAAAGCCGACCTGCGCGGCGATGTCGGTGACACTGACCGACGTGGAGCGCAGTGACGCCATCGCACGTTCGATCCGCCGCCGTTGCAGGTACCGGTGCGGTGTCTCGCCGAACGTCGCCCGGAACGACCGGGTGAAATGGGTGGGCGACATCAGGGCGATGTGCGCGAGCGCGGGTATGTCGAGGGGGTGGGCGAATTCCCGGTCCATCGCGTCCCGTGCACGCAACAGCCGCCGGTTCTGGTCCTCACCCGGGCTGAGCACGTAACCCATCGTAGTTAACGCAGGCAGGCGACGAGCCATTGACGTGCGGGTACGGCCGGCATCGGAGTCCCCTCGCCGGCCTGCTCACCCTGCCCGCCCCTGGAACGGTGGGGGATGGGTGAACATGCCGGCGAGCCGCGGTCACGGACGCGTAAGCCGTACGCGACCGGTTGGGCGGACCAGCTCGGGGTCTAGCTCAGCTCCTGGACCACGGTGACCAGGTTGCCGTCAGGGTCGTGCAGGTGGCAGAAGGCCACGAGGCCGGGGACGGATTCGAGCGCACTGGGCGTGAAGCCGTTTTCGACCAGGCTCGCGCGCTCACGTTCCACGTCCTCGACCACGAGCCGGAGACCCCAACCCGTCCCGGCCGGTACGGCTTCGACGCGATCGAGTTCGAACCCGTTGTCTCCGGAGACCTCGAAGACGACCATGTCGGGTGCCGACTCCGCGTCCCCTTTCAGGCCGGTGACCCGCTCGTACCACTGCTGGGAGGCTGCCAGGTCGACGGCCGGGATGCCCGCGTAGATACCGTTCAGTTTCATCGTCGTGCTCCTTCGGGTTTCACAGCCGGACCAGGGTGTTTCCCCGGTGCTTGCCGTTCAGTTGGCCGATGAGTGCGCCGGGGACCGCGGGCAGGCCGCCTTCGATGACGGTGTGGGGGAAGGTGAAGCGGCCTTCGCGTATCCACTGGCTGTAGTGCTCGTTCCAGGCGGGGTCGTGGTCGTAGGGGGTGGTGAAGCCGCGGATGGTGACGTCGCGCAGGACGGCGGGTTCGAGGTCGAGGGTGGGGTTGCGGCCTGATAGGGAGCCGCAGAGGACGAAGCGGGCGTTGGGGGCGGCCAGGGCCAGGGCGGCCTCGAACTGGTCGCCGGCGACGTTGTCGAAGAAGACGTCGATGCCGTCCGGCGCGAGGTGGGCCAGCCGGTCGGTGATGGGTCCGTCGTGGTAGTCGAAGGCGGCGTCGAAGCCCAGCTCGTCGACGAGGTAGCCGATCTTCTCCTTGCTGCCGGTGCTGCCGATGACGCGTTTGGCGCCGCGGCAGCGGGCGATCTGCCCGGCTACGGCGCCGACGCCGGTGGTGGCGCCGGAGACGAACACGGTGTCGCCGGGGCCGGTGGCGGCGAGGGTGACCATGCCGCGCCAGGCGGTGGTGCCCTGGTTGAGGTGGTATTCGGGGCTGGGCAGCAGGGTGGGGTCGAGGGTGGTGAACGACGGGTCGTCCTCGGCGGCCAGGATGTGGTCGCGGAAGCCGTACACGTGCTGGACCAGGTCGCCGGTGGGGTAGCGGGTGCTGCGGGAGGCGACGACGGTGCCGACGGCGGGCGCCCAGGGCGGGCGGCCCAGTTCG